>CAZNAK010000088.1:0-8433 GCA_964570645.1 uncultured Cytophagales bacterium
GACCGAGTAGGACGGCAAGCACACCTCCTGTAATGATGGTATCAATATTAAAAGTCGCCTCCACAGCACTAGCAATGCTGTTAATCTGTGGCAGATTGCCCGTTCCAAAAGAGGAAATTACGGTTGCAATCGCGAAGATAGCTGCCAGCCAAGGGGCCTTTAGTTTATTCTTCATAAAGTACATAGGGCCGCCTGCGATGCTTCCGTCGGTGGCTTCCTCGCGGTACTTATGAGAAAGTGTAACCTCAACAAACTTCGAGGTCATCCCCAAAAACGCAGTGACAACCATCCAAAATAAGGCCGCTGGCCCGCCCAAATGTACCGCAAACGCTACGCCTGCAATGTTTCCCGTTCCTACCGTACCTGAGAGTGCTGTGGCTAGTGATTGAAAATGAGAGGTATCGCCCTTAGCATCTGTTCTGTCAAACTTACCCCGGACAATGTTAATGGCATGACGGAAATAGCGAATCTGGGGAAATCCGAGAAAAATAGTGAAAAATAGCCCCGTTCCGAGAAGGAAAAAGACAAACCAAGGGCCAGTAAGCAGAGACTCAATGGTTTTGAGGAGTTCGTGAAATTCTTGCATAGGTAGTGACCGAGTTGAGGAATGGAAAAGAAAAAAGCACCGAAGACATTGTCACACGGTGCTTTGTAGATAGAAGAAGTTTTTTACTTTTCTTCTTTACGCTTATTTTTGATCTCTTGAACTTCCAAACGGATTTCTTGGGCGATACCCTTTAGTTCCTGCATTCCTTTACGAATACGTGTACCTGCTGCTCCGTTGCTTTCATTGTAGAATTTAGCGAAGTCGCTTTCGAGTCCCATAACGAGATCTTTTACTTTTTCAAACTGATCCATAGTTGACTTTTTGGTCTTGGTTAAAGATGTAAGGTTAGTAGTTGAGTCTTAAAAAACACAATCAAAGAAACATCGAAAGCCGCTTATCTGTAAGATAATCTTCCGCAGTGTTGCTTAATTGTTTTAAGTAAAATTAAAGTTACACAATTCTAGTGTTTTCTCAACTAAAAATGAGCTTTATCAGCATTTTAAACGTCATTTAGGGCGTTTAAGTGTCTTATTTGAAGGAATTCCGCTCCTTTAGCCTCACTTTTCTGCTTTAATAGCGTACAAAAAGTGAGGCCTAAACAAAGGCGTTAAGCCGTCACGGCCTCAACCTGAATGGCATTTTGTGCATAGTACCCGCTCTTAAGCTTTTCTTGTACTGTCGAGAATGCCGTGATTGTTTCCTCTACGTCTTCGAGTGTATGTGCTGCCGTCGGAATGAGGCGTAACATAATCACGTCTTTCGGAACAACAGGATAAATCACTGCAGAGCAGAAGATGTTAAAGTTCTCACGAAGGTCGATGATCAGATTTCCTGCCTCGTTATTACCCCCACTCAAAAATACGGGTGTCACACAGGAAGAAGTTGCCCCAAGGTTGAAGCCACGCTCCCGTAAACCTGACTGTAAAGCACGGACAACAG
Source organism: uncultured Cytophagales bacterium (assembly GCA_964570645.1). Taxonomy (GTDB): domain Bacteria; phylum Bacteroidota; class Bacteroidia; order Cytophagales; family Bernardetiaceae; genus DAISIL01. The sequence goes on from CAZNAK010000088.1 coordinate 1,487, forward strand.
TCCATAACTTTTCGCGGTGTTCTGGCTCATCGCGGAGCATCTCAAGACGCTTCATGTTACCCATGACGATAGGCATAGGCAGCGTTTTGGCAAAAATCTGAGAGCGAGTGTTGTAACGAAGGTACTCGATGACCTGCTCATCACTAGAGACAAAGGCGCCAATACTTGCCATTGACTTGGCAAACGTAGAAAAATAGATGTCAATATCGTCATGAACACCTTGCTCTTCTCCTGCGCCGCGTCCATGTTCACCCATCGTACCGAATCCGTGCGCGTCGTCCACCAGAAGTCGGAACGGATATTTTTTCTTTAATTCTACGATGCCTTTTAGGTCGCCCATGTCGCCTGCCATTCCGAAGACACCTTCCGTGATGACCAAGATAGAGCCACCTGTTTTTTCGACAACCCCCATAGCGCGTTTGAGCTGCTTTTCGCAGTTTTCAATGTCATTGTGCGGAAAAACAAAGCGTTTGCCCAAGTGCATGCGCAGACCGTCCACGATACAGGCATGACACTCAGAGTCATAAACAACGGCATCTTTACGGTCAATAAGTGCGTCAATGACGGACATGATCCCTTGGTAGCCGAAGTTCAAGACCATCGTATCTTCTTTCTGAATGAAGTTAGAGAGGTGATACTCAAATTTTTCTAAAATCTTGGAGTTCCCTGACATCATTCGCGCACCCATCGGGTAGGCAAGTCCAAACTCTGCCGTTGCTTCGGTGTCCGTTTTACGAACATCAGGGTGATTACCCAAACCGAGATAATTATTTAGACTCCATGTCAAGACCTCTTTGCCACGAAATTTCATGCGTGGAGCGAGTTCTCCCTCCAACTTAGGAAACATGAAGTAGCCATGTCCGACTTGTGCGTGCTGCCCGAGTGGGCCGCGATTGGTTTTTAGTTTTTCAAATAAATCCACGTCTTTTCTTCGTTTAAATGTTCGTTCTCTTCATGCAAGAGAGATTGTGAGATCATATCTTTTCATGAAACAGAACTGTTCAAAACATTGCAAAACTAGCAGAATTAGGGCAGATTGTGAAATTTTGGAGCGTTAAGGCATCGGAATATCTGCTTATCGGACTAAAATCTACTTGGTCTGCCCTGGCTTTTTTGGTATTTTTACTGCACTATTTTTTTAAACATCAAACATACGTGGCGTGTAAAAAGAAGAGAAAGGCACAAATTTTTAAGTACGAGTACGCGCAATTAGAGCACGCAGAGTTGGTCTTAGAAAAGCTTCAGCAAGAAGATGAAACGACTTTTGATGAGCTACATACCCACTACCGCGAACTCGCCGCAGCCTACGAACGGATGCTCGAAGAAACGCGCCTGATTACTTCTGTCAGCGACCGTCTGCAAAACAAGATCAACCCCGTGCCAACGAAGAGGTGAAAGCCAAAAATAAGGAATTAGAGCACACAATTCTTTTACTCACGCAAGCCCGTGCAGGACGCAAAGCCGCCACCTATGTTTTGGGAATTACGGTGGTTTTATTCATTATATCCGAGACGTTAGTGGAACCTCAAATTGATGCCTTTGTAGAAAGCTTCGGCGAACAACATCAGTACGACTTCTGGATTAGCTTATCTTTTAAGGGGCTGATTGCCGTCTTGATAAAACCACTCGAGGGACTCATCGAACGGTACCTGATTAAGCGCGAATTTAAAAAAAATAAGCAATTAGCGGCACAGTCAACTGCCTAATATTCTGGATACAGAATTTCGATTGTGCCCGAAAAATCTTTATTTCGCAACGTAATCATTCATTGACCAAAATCAACTTATTCTTATGGCTAAGTTTCGTTCGGGCGTACTTTTCGGTGACGAAGTAAGTGAAGTCCTACATCACGCAAACGAAAATAACTATGCACTTCCTGCCGTCAACGTGGTAGGCACGAACTCTGTTAACGCGGTCTTGGAGACAGCACGCGAGGTAGAGTCTCCCGTACTTATTCAGTTCTCAAACGGAGGCGCGCATTTTTTTGCTGGAAAAGGACTGGAAAACACGAACCAGCAGGCTGCTATCGCGGGAGGAATATCGGGCGCACAGCACGTGCATCAGCTAGCAGAACTCTACGGCGTGACCGTAATTCTGCACACAGACCATGCGGCACGTAAGCTCCTTCCATGGATTGACGGGCTTGTGGAGGCGCAAGAAAAGCACTTTGAGGCGTACAAACGCCCACTTTATAGTTCGCATATGTTGGACTTATCCGAGGAGCCACTCGAAGATAACATCGGAACGTGTGTAGCATATTTTAAGCGATTGGATGCCATTGGCATTACCATCGAAATAGAGCTTGGCGTAACGGGCGGCGAAGAGGACGGCGTAGATAATACGGGTATTGATAGTTCTAAGCTATACACGCAGCCTGAGGAAGTGGCACACGCCTACGAGCAGCTTAAAGCCGTCAGTGATCGCTTTATGATTGCAGCAGCCTTTGGTAACGTACACGGCGTTTATAAGCCAGGGAATGTCAGGTTAGAGCCTGTCATCTTGAAAAACTCTCAGGAGTACGTAAAAAAGAAGTTCGGGACGGGAGATAATCCGATCAACTTTGTTTTTCACGGAGGTTCGGGGTCAGCCCAATCCCAGATTCGGGAAGCCATCGAGTACGGGGCAATCAAAATGAACATTGATACCGATATGCAGTGGGCGTTCTGTGAGGGTGTACGCACGTACATGGAAGAGCAGTCTGCCTACCTACAAACACAAATCGGTAACCCTGAGGGCGACGATAAGCCTAACAAAAAGTACTACGACCCAAGAAAGTGGCTTCGTGTGGGCGAAGACAGTTTACGTACACGCCTCATACAAGCCTTTGAGGACTTGAATTGTATAAGGAGGAATAAATAAGATCGGATCAGTTCAGTCAAAAAAACAGCGGGTCAAGCTTTTGCCTGACCCCTTGCTGCCGAACGATTCTCTTTGTACGAATAAGCCGAGTTCTGTCAAATAAAAAAGCGCGCTTTTTTATCGTCTTATCATTTATCTGGGTGGTCGCTTGCACGCCCACATCCATCAACCTACCCACCGACATCGGACGAGCCGCCCTCAAGCATCGGCATATTTGGTCTTTCAGCACCTAAGGTTTACCCTGTCCTTTATGTGTCTCCACAAAAGCGGTACGCTCTTACCGTACCATTTCACCCTTACCAAGATGGCGGTATTTTTTCTGTTGCACTTTCTCTGAACCGGGTTCGGAGCCGATTCGCTTCTCGTTAAGAAGTAGGTTGCTCTATGCTGCTCGGACTTTCCTCCACGCCCCAAAAGACGCAGCGATAAGATTGTACAAACGATGAGTGTGCAAGGTAGTCTGTGCGTTCCAGATTTGCAATGTTTCGATAAGGAGGGCAAAAAGGGAGGGGGCATCAACAAAAACGCATTTTTAAGCCCAAAAAGGACTTTATTGCATGGCTGCAAAAAAAGATAAAAGGAGTGCATTTATTAAGTTTGTGTTACTAAGCATAAACCATCATAAAGACACTCCCATGGGTAAAACTGATAAAAATCGCGATAAGCCAAGAGAACACTATAAATTGACCAATTGGTCAGCTTACAATAGCGGCCTAAAGAATCGAGGAAAGCTAACAGTTTGGCTTAGTGATGATGTAAGGTCCTCGTGGCTTTATGAGGGGGATCAACAGCCGGGAGGCGAATTAATCTATATAGCGACCTATGTATCGAATTTTGTTTAACCATAAAACATCTATATGGCTTAGCTTATCGTCAAACAGAAGGCTTTATAGAAAACCTATTTAATTTATGTAGAATAGATTTACCTGTACCTAGCTACAGTCAGCTACAAAGAAGGAGTCAAACGGTTAAGATCAATATTGGAGTCAGAAAAAGCACGAAAGAGGTAATTGATTTAGTGATCGATAGTACGGGGTTAAAGGTATATGGAGAAGGTGAATGGAAAGTAAGGAAGCATGGTTGGCATAACCATCGCACATGGAAAAAATTACATATGGGTAGTGATGGATATGACTTAGAAATTATTTCAGTCGTATTGACAGGTAATGAAGTAGATGATGCAGAAGCAGGTAAAAAAATAGTAGGGGAGTCTAAAGAGTTGCATGCACTCAAAAGTACTGCTGGTGATGGTGCTTACGACAAGAAAAAAATCAGAAAATGCATACCCGTTGAGGTCAAGCAGTTGATACCTCCACAGAAAAATGCGGTATTATCGAAAAAGCGAGACCCTGATTTAGCTGGGCGGGATGATGCCATAAGGCGGATTGAGGAGATGGGTAGAGAAGAATGGAAAAAAGAAGTTGGCTATCGTATCCGCAGTAAAAGTGAAGTAAATATGTTTCGATATAAGAAGATATTTGGTGGACAGATGCACGCCAGAAAAGCACCTTATGAAGAGGCAGAAGTAAAAATTAAATGTAAAATACTAAATCAATTTGTTGAGATGAGGATGCCCAAAAGTTACAAGGTGGCTTCTTAAATCTCAAAAATGAGTGTTAGGGAATCTCTCTCTTTGGGAAGAGCTGTGTAACAAAGTTCCCAAAAAGACAGAAAATAAGAAGATTATTTGGAACTATTTTAAATCTACACTATTTTGAACAACTTTTCCAATGCAACAAACTTATACACACAACACACAAACATTATGGCAGCAGTTGAACGTATTTTTGATATTCTTCCCAGACAACTAAAACATAAACCCCTCTCTACTTGCTTAAGCCACAAAGTTAATGGTGAGTGGAAACGATACAGTACACAGGAAGTAATCGACATTGTGAATAAAGTCAGTGGCGGACTACTGAAGTTGGGCATAAAGCCAGACGACAAGGTAGCCATTGCTTCCTCCAATCGTCCTGAGTGGAATTTTATTGATCTTGCCGCACAACAGATCGGGGCAGTTCCCGTTCCGACTTATCCGACGATGAGCGTCGAAAATTATGAGTACATTTGCGGACACGCTGAGGTAAAAGTAGCTTTTGCCGAAGATCGAAAGTTGTTCGAGAAACTGACAGCGGCGACCAAAAACCGACCATTAGAGGGAATTTACACCTTCGACAAATTACAGGGCGCAGCGCACTGGAAGGAAATGCTCGATGAGTCTCCTGACCTTGAAGCGATTCAAAAACTCAAGGATGCCGTCAAAGTAGATGATCTCCTGACGCTAATCTACACCTCAGGGACAACGGGTACGCCAAAGGGTGTCATGCTTACGCACCGAAATATTTACACCAATATGCTGGATGTGGGTGAGCGTACACAGCTACTGATAGAAACAGAGGATGCACGAGTGTTGAGCTTTCTACCATTGAGCCACATCTTTGAGCGTACAGGGGTTTATACCTACATGTACCTCGGATGCTCGGTTTATTACGCAGAGAGCATCGAGAAAATTGCCGAAAATATCAAAGAAGTGAAGCCACACTGCTTTGATACCGTACCGCGCTTACTCGAAAAAATCTATGATAAAATCATGGCCAAAGGCGAAGAGGCCGGTGGCATCAAAAAAATGTTACTCAACTGGGCTGTGGATCTTGGTTTGGATTACGAACCACATAAAGGAACGATGCCGGTCTGGAAGGCCTTCCAGCTTGACCTTGCGCGTGCGCTGGTCTTCAAGAAATGGCGTGAGGCACTCGGCGGCGAAATCAAAGTGATCTTTTCGGGTGGAGCAGCCCTCCAGCCGCGCCTTACCCGTGTATTCTGGGCGGCAGGTATTCCAATCTGTGAAGCTTATGGACTGACAGAAACTTCTCCGGGTCTCACCTCAAACTTAGTGAAGCCAGAAGACGTACGCGCAGGAACGGTAGGAACGCCATTTTCGCACGTAACCATCAAAATTGCAGACGATGGAGAAATTTTAGCCAAAGGTGACAGCATCATGCGAGGCTACTACAAAGAACCTGAAAAAACGGCTGAAGTAATTGACGAAGATGGCTGGTTTCATACAGGAGACATCGGAACGTTTGTGGAAGGAAAATTCCTCAAAATTACGGATCGTAAGAAAGAGATGTTCAAAACCTCGGGCGGGAAATACATCGCACCACAGATGGTTGAGAACCGCCTGAAAGAATCTTACTTTATTGAGCAAACGATGGTCGTGGGCGAAGGGCGTAAATTTCCTTCCGCGATCATCATTCCTAATTTTGAGGCCGTAAAATCTTGGTGTGAGGAGACAAATGTAAAGTTCACAAATGCCGTGGACATCCTCAAAGATGAAAAGTTCCTCAAAAAGCTAGAGGCAGAGATCAACGAGTGTAATCGGGGACTCGGGAAATGGGAACAAATCAAACGCTTTATCCTTTCACCAGAGCTTTGGAGCGTAGAAACAGGTGAGCTGACCCCAAAAATGAGTCTCAAACGTCGCGTTATCTTGAAGCAATTTGAGCAGGAAATCGCAGACCTCTACGACTCGGTGGAAAAGGAGAAAAAGGCAGCTAAGGTATAAAGGAAGAAAAAGGCGATCCCTGAAGGTCGCCTTTTTGGTTTTAGTGCTTACATCTACTCTTAGAAAAGCCCCTCTAAATTTTCTTCATCCACAAGGTTTGGAAGTGTCACTCGCAATTCTGGTGTACGCTCCATCTCGCGCTTGATGGCAAAACGGGCTTCTTCGTTTCTGGCCCAACTTCTGCGCGCGATACCGTTGTTGACATCATAGAAAAGCATTTTCGTGAGGCGATTTTCCGCTTCTGCTGATCCATCCAGTAACATTCCAAAACCGCCGTTCATCACCTCGCCCCAACCGACACCACCGCCGTTATGGATCGACACCCAAGTTGCGCCTCGGAAGCTGTCACCAATAACATTATGAATTGCCATATCTGCCGTAAACTGACTTCCATCATAAATATTTGAAGTCTCCCGATACGGAGAGTCTGTGCCGCTAACGTCATGATGGTCTCGCCCGAGTACTACCTCACCAATTTCTCCCTTGGCAATCGCATCGTTGAAGGCTTTCGCAATTTTGATCC
>CAZNAK010000089.1:0-8411 GCA_964570645.1 uncultured Cytophagales bacterium
GAGTTTGAGCTTTTTTATGTATTGGCGCAGCACAAGCATTTTTTGCTCGGTTGAGTCAAGTAAGCTTTGCTCATTTATGCTTTCAAGCTTCTTGAATACGTTCACATTAAGATATAGCATAAAAGCCAGTGCCAATATCATGAGGACTGAAATAACCCAGAATATTGCTCCAGCATCATAGTACATGAAGGGAAAGCCAATCGCTAAAACGACACTAAAGAGCGTCTCCCAGATGATGTTTCTTCGGATCTTGGTAAAAATGTTTTTACTGCGCTTTAGGGCAAGCTGCTGAACCTCATTGGTGAGGTTACTTTTTTGCTTGGGCGTATTTTTATTCCAGAGATCAAACAGCTCTTTATCATCCATTTTGTTCTAAAAGTTTATATAGTCGTTTTTTGATTCGGTTAATCGTCACGCCTACGTTAGAAATGGTCATACCCGTAATTTCGGCAATTTCTTTGTAGCTTTTTTCTTCCAGGAAAAGCAAAATAATCGCACGATCTGTCTTTGAGAGCCTCTTAATTGCTTCGTTGAGCTGACTTATGCGTTCTTCTTTTTCGTAAGCTTGATATGTGCTTACGGGCACTTCAAGGACGCTATCCACCGAGACCTTATTCTGGTGCTCCTTGTTATTTCTGCTGAACGTTAGCCCTGTATTGAGCACGACGCGATACATCCAGGTAGAAACCTTAGACTCCCCTCTAAACTTCTTATGCCCTTTCCAGATGTTGATGAGGACTTCTTGATAAAGGTCGTCAAAATCATGGGTATGGGAATACACCCAACAAATCTTATAAATCATAGGGTGATACTCCTCAATAAGCTTCTCAAAGTCTAGGATCATCAATTAGTCTTGGATGGGCTTGACTTTATAGCCTGCCTTCTGCAAGAGAGCAATGACACCTCGTTCTGAACCTAAATGTGCGGCACCTACGGCAAACAAAGTGGGTTTTTCTTTGGCAAAGCCTTCGATTTTGGCGACCCATTTTTCGTTTCTCTTATAAAGTAAATCCTCCATGAGGTCTTCATATTCGGGAAAGTCTTTCATGATAGCAAGTACCTCATCAACGTCCTGTGTATCGTATGAGGCGATCATTTTACTGATGTCTTCTTTAAGCTTTTCCTCATCATTTACGTAATGCAGCACCCAGCCGTACTGTTCTTTTACAGGGACTTTATCAAAAATAGAAAACTGATCTTCGAGTGTTTCCAAGCCCAGTACTTCTTCTTCCTCGGCTTGGGCTAGTTCCATAAAAGCACCTTCGTAAGAAGCGGGGGTCTCACAGTCTAAACCCTTAGGGAGTACCATAGAAAGTAAAGCAAAAGGCTTTAAGATGCCCAACTGGGTCATGTCCGCTCCGTAATGCTTCTTAAAGAAAGTATTCATCGCGGCAAGCTCTTCCTGGGAAAGTTCAGTACTCAGGTTTTTCATGCTTGCATTTACAGACTGCTGCTGTGCCTCTACCATGAAATTAGGATCATCCATGTCCAGTTCAAGCACCAACTGATCTGTCTGGGCAAAGACTTCCTTCACATTTTCCGATATGGTTAGATCATCAGGGCATTTGAGATGAATTGTTCCAAACAAGTAACTGGGTTTTTCTAGACCGTTACCCGAAATTTCCCAGAGCAAAGAGCTACCCGTTTGCCCGAAAGTAACACTGCTCAACATAACTAATAACAAACTCGATACATACTTAAGGTACTTCATTTTCCTGTGTTTTTTTAGGTGATGAAATTGATTTATCATATTAGTAGCACGGGTAGCTGATTTATTACAGTTGGCAGCTTATTTTTTTTTGAATTGCGATATTTTCGGTTTGCCTTTACTCGACCTTATCAAAGCAGTAGTGTTATTGTTACAAATAAACTTTTTTTAATAACTTTGATAAGCTACTTTACGCTTATGGCAGATTACAAAGACATTTTTATCTCCTACGGACGCGCCGAAAGTAAGGCGTTTGCGACTAAACTCCACGATTGGCTTCGTGCCGAGGACTACCAAGTCTGGTTTGACCAAAACGACATTCCACTTGCCGTAGATTTTCAGAACCAAATTGACGAAGGCATCCAAAAGGCGCATAACTTCGTCTTTATTATCGCGCCCCACTCGCTTCGATCAGTTTATTGCTTAAAAGAAATTCTTAATGCCATACGCCTAGGGAAGCGCATCATTCCCATACTCCACATTGAGCCAAAAGAGGAAGAGGATTGGAAGCAGATGCACCCGACGATCTCTAAGCTGAACTGGTTATACTTTAGACAAAAATATGATCCTGACCTACACCAAAGTCGTTGGGAGGATATTGATGACTTTGGCGTTGCCTTCAAAATGCTCACGGGTTTACTCGAGACAAACAAAGCGTATGTCCAGTGGCATACCCATATCCTTAACGAAGCCATGCGCTGGGAAAATAAACAGCGTCAACCCCAATTTCTGCTTTCAGGCGACGAGCGCGAGCAATCTATTGAATGGCTATTGACTGATTTTAAGGACGAGCAGCCCCCTTGTCATGTCACCGACCTACAATGTGAGTACGTCAGTGAGTCCCGTAAGAATGCGGAGAACCTCATGGCGGATGTCTTTATCTCTGCCCCGTCGGCAGACCGTACAATGCAAGAGCGTATCGGAAAGGCTTTACAGCGTAAGGGAATCACGACTTGGACGGATGCCGATATAAAAACAGGGCAACGCGCCCGTGAAGCGGCAAAAACGGGTATTCTGCACGCAGATAACTTTTTGTTTTTTCTTTCTACGGAGTCGGTGGTTTCGGTGGATTGCTTGAAACAACTCAAAACAGCGATCAAAAACCAAAAGCGAGTAATTCCGCTCCTGATTGAGTGGGTGGACGATTACCAGATTCCGCGTGCAGCGCGTTCGCTTAAGCGCGTGGACTTTACGGATAACGATACAGAAGAGCACTTCCAACTGGATATCCGTGACCTCTTCAAGGAGATCAAAAAAGATTATAGTTACTATCATCAACACAAAACCTTACTGGCACGCGCTCTTAAGTGGGAAGCCCAAAATCGCAACGAAAGCACCTTACTACGCGAGCAGATGCTAAACCGGGCACAGACGTGGCTTACCTTGGCAGAAAAACGGGATACCCACAAACCCCTCGATCTGCATCGGGAGTATGTTAACCAAAGTCTCGAGAAAGCAGGGCAAATACGAGTAGACGTATTTCTCTCTTACGCACCCAACGAAAGTGACTTTGTGCGTCGCCTCAACGATGAACTCCAGATTCATGGAAAGAACACCTGGTTCGATCAAGAAATTATCAATGTCACTGCATCAGGCGCATTTCAGAGCGAGGTAGAGGCTGGGATTACGGACGCAGATAACTTTGTCTTGGTGCTTTCCAAAAAGTCAGTCGAGGACGAAGATTGCCGTTATGAGCTGCGTCATGCACTAAAAAACAACAAGAGGATTATCGTGGTTCGTTACGACGACGTACCCCCGTGGGATACTCCTGAGGAATTAAAAGGCGTGCAAAGTTTGGTTTTTGAGCGCGAAAAAACAGACTTTCATGACGCTTTTAGTCAGTTAATGCGCCTTTTGGATACTGACATCGAGCACGTACGTAGCCATACGCGATGGCTCAAAGAAGCCGAAGAGTGGGAGCAAGGGGAACGCAACCCAGACTTTTTGTTGCGGGGAAGTGAGTTTGCTCTGGCAGAAGAGTGGTTTGAACTGGCAAAAGAAAAAAACCGCCGCCCTGAGCCGACCAAGCTTCAGGAGATGTTTATTAAGCAGAGCCGCGAGGCAATCCAAAAAGCGCAACAGGAAGAAGAGGAACAAGAACAAAAAGTCCTTCAGCTTGAAAGAGCGCGAGTAAAGGAAGCCCAAAAGCGTGTGCGGCAGCAAAATATTTTGTTGATCGTCGTCAGCATTGCCTTTGTCATCACGGCTGTCTTGGGAGGGCTGACTTACAAACAAAGACAGGAAGCCGAAGAAGCGAAGAAAAATGCAGAGGCAGTATCGATTATTGCTGAAAGTAAAGCCGAGGAAGCCCGAGAAGCACAACAAATGTCGGAGAAGGCACAGCTTGAGCTAGAAGAAGCTTTACTTGAAGTAGAAGAAGCCCGGCAGGCGGCAGAGCGTGCCCTGAGACGTGCTGGAATTGCTGTGAACCGCCGTCAGGAAGCCGAGCGTGAAAGCAGTCGCGTGCGCCAGCAGGCCGAGCGTGAGTTATCCGAACAAGAAAAGCGTGAGGTCGAGAAGTTTCAGGAGTTATCCCGCAAACTCGAAAAAGCGAAGCAAGATTTACAGAAAGCCGTGAACAAGATGGAAGCAATCGGCGTAATTCGTCCTGCTGTGAAGCGACGCTTACAGGAACTTATCGAAAAAGAGTTTAACGAGGCTGTCGTTGAATAATCCCAAGCCCTTTTTTGACTAAATATAAATCAGCACATCGCCTTTTGAGAACTCTTCTTTGAGGTTGCGATTAGAGAGCGGGACAAACCGCTTTTCATCTTTTCGATGTAAAAACAGCGGAATCGTTTTTTCGTTTCCGCTTGCTACGAACTCCTCGAGGTCTTTGGCGGTCTCGAACGCCTGTTCCTTCACCTTGGGTTTACGGCGGATCGTGCTTATAAAACGAACAAAATCCACCTGACCTTGGAATAACAAGTGATCGGGAAGCCCTTCTACGGTAAGTTCCATTTCACGGTTCGAGATAAGTCGAAATACACGATTCTCTCCGAGTTCTTGCTTGAAATTAATCGTCGCTAAAATATTAACTTCTGTGTTTGGAGTCATGGCAAAGAGCTGTCCGTAGCGCGAAAAATCAATTTTTTCCTGTACCGTCTCCTCCAAAACGCTCCCTTGCAGTGTGTCTAACCCCTGCCGCGTTGCCTCACGGATATTTGCCTTTGACGTATCGGTTAACAACACAGGAATCCCGTGTTTATTGAGGAGACGCGCTAAAAAACGGGCGGGTTCGTCTGCACTCAAGAAGACAACACCACTTGCTTTAGTACGCTGTACACCAAGTACACGTGCCAGTGGTGTAGCGGTCAGACTTTGTAATACCACTGTCCCCAAAATAACCAAAAAGGTCATGGGAAGGAGCATAGAAGCTTGAAATACCTCGTCCAATGAGAGCTTAATTTCTGTGTTTTGCGTCAGGTCAAGTGCGAAAATAGACGCTATAGCCGCCGTTACAATCCCACGCGGAGAGATCCAGGAGAGGAAAAGCTTCTCACGAAAGCTTACATTGGATTTGTATGTACTCATAAAAACGACCAACGGACGCAACACAAAAACGACTAAGGCAAACAGAATCAAGCTACGGGGTACGCCTCCAAGCGTGTTCTGGAAGATCATTCTGATATCCCCCATCTCGATGCGTGAGGAGAGCAAGACGAAAAGGAACGAAATCAAGACAATAACGATCTCCTGATAAAATTCCTCCATTTCGTGCAGATGGGGCGTTTTCATGTTATTCAGAATAATACCCATGAGCGTAACGGCTAATAATCCTGACTCTACGTGTAGGGTATCCGAGATGGCAAAGGCGGCGATGACCAAAGCCAAAATTACTACGTTCCGCAAATAGGGAGGAATGAGGTTTTTTCGGAGCAGATAATTCACCAAAAGTGCCATCACAATGCCTATTACCGTTCCAGAGGCAACGGTCAGGGCAAAATCTTTGAGAATGAGGAGCAGACCATTGCCCGCCTGACCAGAGACAATAAATTCATACGCCAGAATTGCTACTAACGCACCGATAGGGTCAATGAGTATTCCCTCCCATTTTAGCACCGTATTGATAGTGGCATTAGGACGGACGTTTCTGAGGATTGGTCCGATAACGGTAGGTCCCGTAACGATAATAAGCGAACTAAATAAAAAGGACATTCGCGCGCCAAAGTCTAGTATCCACATGGTCATAAATCCCCCCAGAACAAAAACGACCACAGGGCCGAAAATAAGCAGGTTCCTAACCACAGTTCCATGCTGCTTAATTTCCTTAATGTGCAGGGTCAGACCGCCCTCAAAAAGGATCAGTCCCACCGACAAGGCGACTACGTCAAACAACAACCTTCCCTCAAAAATATGGTCTCCGTTCACAAACTTAGTTCCGTCAGGAGTGATCAGGGTTGAAAGTGGTCCGACAAGCAGCCCTACAATAATTAGTGGAAGAATCGCGGGGAGACGAATACGCCATGCTAACCACTGAGCAAAAAAACCTAGTACTAATAAACTCGCTAACTCAATCATAAATCATACAAGCTCAAGCCTTGCTTCAAAGATAGGAAAACTTGTTCGTACTTTTTTTGTAAAAATTAGCCGAAAAGTGTTGTACAAACAAAGATGTTTCTGCGAAGAAGCAGCAGGACGAAGATAATTACCTATCTGTTGATCAAAAGTGTTATGTGTGCTTTGTCTCAAAGCACATGAAATAGGGTTTTGTCGCGTGTGATTTTTTATAAATTGAGCACATGAAAAAAATTGGCTTACTTTCCGATACGCACAGCTACTTGGACGAGCGCATTTTCCATTATTTTGATGGCTGTGATGAAGTCTGGCACGCGGGTGATATTGGTAATATCGCTGTTACCGATCAGTTAGCAGGTTTCAAACCGCTACGGGCAGTTTATGGCAACATTGACGATCATACCGCTCGCCTGAGCTATCCCAAAGACCAAATTTTTGAGCTAGAAGGGCGTAGTGTATGGATGACGCATATTGGAGGATATCCACCACGCTACACAGCGGCGATCAAAGAGAGGCTGGTCCAGGTGCAGCCTACGCTTTTTATTTGTGGGCATTCGCACATCTTAAAAGTAATCCCAGACAAAACCCGAGGGCTTCTTCATATCAACCCGGGCGCGGCGGGCAAGCACGGCTTTCATCAGGTCAGAACTTGCGTACGATTTGCATTAGCTGACGGAAGGGGACAAAATTTAGAAGTTATCGAACTCGGAAAGCGGGCGCAGTAGTCCGTGCTAACCTCCCATGAAAGGAATAAACTTACTCTTTTTCTTGAGAATCTTATATTTGAGGTTGTACGCAAAGGTGACTCCGATCTCAACGTTACGAATCCGCAACTCATCCAATACGTCGTAGTAACGAAACAGAATATCATGGATTGCGTCTGCCTCATTGGCATAACGCCCCTCGATGCGCTCCGCGTCCGTTAGGGGAAGCATATAACGCAGGTCTAAGCGTATTTGACCACGACGCACGTTACGCATCAAGCCTCCACCAAAGAGAAGTCCCGCCTGTTTCCTTCGGAATAGCTCGTTGACAAGTACATCGGAGGTCACATCACTGAGGAATTGACCGCGATCCGAGCTAACATATTCTAATTTCATACTGCGGAAAGCCTGCGTCATATACTGGGCATAGCCACCTACCTCCAAGAAAGGAACATATTTGTTTTGTGGCTTGTAAAAATAAACCAAACTGAGGGGGAGTGCGATATAATTCACACGCTGATCGCTATCATAGAGAAAGTCAATTTGTTCAATGATAGGCTCACCACCACGCGATACGTTAATACTCCAGTTATAACTTGTTTGGTACAAAAAACAGTAGTTGTTAAAACCCACCTCTGCTTTGAGGGACAAAAACTGTGTGAGTCCGTAGGTCCCTGAGATGGCAAACTGCATGGCTGACTTTGGCGTATAGGTTCCCTCATCAAAAGTTTCCTCGTCTGGGCGAACTAAGGTTGAGTAGTTCTGAACCTGCTTCACGTACGACCGACTTCGACTCAGACGAATACCGAAGGACAGGCGTGGCAAAGATCGCATCGTATCCAACGCCGCCTGAAAGCGCGCAATGTCTGTTGTCGGGTTTACTTTGTAGTAGGGACGTGCTTCCAAAAATTTTTCGGTTTGGTGCAAGGCTGTCTTCTCCCGATCCAGCAATATGTTGATTTGTGCGGCGAGTTTAAAAATATTACCGCGAAGCTGCGCCGGAGTACCTTTGCCGTCATTGGCTAGACAAGGCTTCATTAGGTTCAGGGCGGAGTCTAGGCGGCCTTGAAGGTAGAGACGATTGGCAACTTCGTAGTTTTGTTCGCAATCAACATCATATTGCGCAAAAGTACCCGTGCTACTGAAGGCGAGGAAGACAAAGAGTAGGCGTATTTCTTTCATGGTAGGCTAAAGTTTAGGTACATCTTCCCCGACAGTTTCTTTCCACTCTTGCTCTGAGAAGCTCACGCCTTCCATTAGCTTTTGAAGCTGGTCGAAAAGCTTATCTTGCTTTGCTGAACGGATATGTAGATGTTGATAATCACCATAGAGCAAATAGTTACCCTGTTTATCGAAAGAGAGCGCACGTACCGCCAAGCCATTATCCACAGTGGAAGGCAGGGCTTTGGCTATGGTAGAAGGGTCGTGCTCAATGCTGTCAACTTAAGCTTAGAAAGGTCTCTTTTTGGAGAAAAAGAACT
>CAZNAK010000090.1:0-8400 GCA_964570645.1 uncultured Cytophagales bacterium
GGCAAAATCAGCCGAGGAAGAACGCGAAACGCTTAATTCTTGGATTCGGGAATATGAAGATGATCCTATGTATCGTTTTGGTCGTCAAACCCTTGACCCCGTTGACCCTACCTCGCAGACAGAAGATTTAGGTGACGACGCGATGCGTGCCAGTGAGTACGGTATTAAAAACTTGAAGCGCATCATACCAAACCTTATTGAATGGACAGCGGAGGATGGTAAAAATTACGAAGACCTTGAGGAGCTTTATGGTCAAGTGCTTGGGCAGTGGCAACGTTACATGGGGCATGTAGCTACAAACATCGGTGGCGTGTACGAATACTACAAAACCTACGATCAGGAAGGTGTGGTTTATACGCACGTCGAGAAGGAAAAGCAACAACGGGCAGTCAAATTCCTGAATGAGCAAGCCTTTCAAACGCCAGATTGGATGATCGACCAAAAGATTCTGAGTAACATTGAACATGCGGGCATCGTAGATCGCATTCGTGGAGCGCAAGTACGCGTCCTGAATGATGTGTTAGACTTTGAGCGCGTCGCACGAATGATTGAAAACTATGCTTTGAACGGAGATAAGGCGTACCAACCGCTTCAGCTGATGGATGATTTGCGTGGAGAGATATTTTCTGAGGCAACGAATGGGCAAATCCCGAGTACATTCCGCAGAAACCTTCAACGCGCCTATTTAGAGCGCATTGAGGCTTTGATGACGGCAGACGAAGGTAGAAGACTTCCGCGTTCGCTCCGAAGTTACGTCATTCAAACACCGATCGACGTGAGTCAGTCCGACATTCGAGCAATGGCGCGTGGCGAACTTAACACGCTTGAAGGCATCCTGACACGTGCAAAGGCGCGAACCAGTGACCGCATGACGCAATATCACTACGACGACCTTCTGGCTCAGATTAAGGAGATCTTGGACGAGGATTAAAAGTTGGTAGCTCAAGTGAGGCGACCCCTGCGGCTGTTCTGCCAGCAGGGGTTTTTGTTTTTTCGCCATAAAGAAGCTAATTTGCAGTAAATAATTTTATATTATGGACCTTTTATATTTCTTATTGATCGGGTTAGCAGCTGGGTTTATTGGTGGTAAGATTATGCGCGGTGCGAGCTTTGGGCTTATTGGCAACTTAATTGTAGGTGTAATTGGGGCATTTATCGGTGGCTGGGTATTTGGTTTATTAAAAATCTCAGTAGGTGGTGTATTTGGCTCTTTGATTACAGCTACCGTAGGTGCAATAATATTACTTTTTATTGCTAGTATGATACGAGGAAAAAAATAGTGTGTAGCTTATCTGAATGTTCTCTCCTGCTCTTGCTAGAAAAAAGGAAACCAGTTTTTTACTAAAGGTGATAAAAATATGGAGGGTAGTCTCAAAAAAGAATTTTACGAATTAGTTTGTACAAATTCTTCGGCTTTCGATTTTTCGCAAACCGCAGGACTAGACGGGCTTTGGTATTGGGATATTGAACGCTCTGATCAGTGCTGGGCCAATCCTAAGTTCTGGCACACACTCGGATACGATACTGACTACAATTTTACTGAAAATCGTACCTGGGAAGACTACATCTCACCGGAGTGCCTCGTGAGTGTACAGAAAAATATGCGGGAGTATCTCAAAAACAGAAACACTGACACTTACGATCAAGTATTGAGCTACCTCCATAAAGACGGGCACGTGATTCAAATGCGTTGTCAGGGAATGACAGTACGGGATAAGACAGGTAAACCGATCCGTATGCTGGGTGCTCATACTCGTGATACAGCAGAAAAGCCAACCGGAGTACTGCAACACATCCTAGATAAAAAATCCATTTATGTCATCAAGACAGATATGGAGGGTCGTTACACCTACGTGAACGATTATTTTTGTGATCAACTAAATGTGAAAAGAGAAGATGTCATAGGCCAGATTAGCATGGTTCATATCCTGCCTATGGATCACGAAAAGTGTATCAGAGTTGTGGAGCGTTGTATTGCTGAGCCTGAAAAGCCTGTAAAAATTTTCCTTCGTAAGCCCAAACCCGGGGGAGGTATTTTTACTAACCAGTGGGAGTTTACGGCAATAACGGACCAAAACAATGTACCTCAAGAGATTCTCTGCATTGGCTGGGATGTCTCCGAAAAAGAGCAAATTGAAAGTGAGATCAAAGCGTTATTTGATTTATCAAACGACTTATTGGTTGTTGCTAATTTTGGCGGATATTTTGAACGCCTCAACCCTAAGTGGGTAGATCTGACGGGGTTTTCGTTAGAAGAACTTACCAGTCAGCCTTTCGTAAACTTTGTTCATCCAGAAGATCGTGATAAAACCAGTGAAGAGACCGTACTTCACGCGCAAGGAGGCGAAGTGATGCAGCGATTTGAAAACCGTTACCGCTGTAAGGATGGTAAGTATGTGTGGTTGGAATGGAATAGTAATACGAATGTTGCCTCGCGAAAAATATATGCCGTAGCCCGGGACATCACCCTCAACAAAAGGAAGGAGCAGCTCAGGGAAAGAGTTGCTTCGTCTCTCCTAAAAGCCTCTAAAAATAGTACCTTACAGAAAAAGTCGTTAGAGCGCTTTTTACACGACCTGACAGAGGATGCGTTCACAACACTTGACCTTACGCAGTTTTCAATTTGGTTTTATGAAGATAACGGGGAGTCCATGCGATGTCATTACTTTAGTAGTGAGCTTCAGATTAACTTAAAGAATGAGGTAATCTTACGGTCTCATGTACCCGACTATTTCGAGGAACTGGATAAAGAGCGCGTATTAGCACTATCAGATATTGTAGAAGACCCACGTACTAAGGATCTAGAGGGCTATGCGAACAGAACCGGCATAAGAGCAACGCTTGACGTTCAGGTTTATCAAGGGGTAACCCCCATCGGTGTGCTTTGTGCGGAGAACGAGACTGCGCGCAAATGGCTTTACGAAGAAGAAAGCTACTTAAATAATTTAGCTGAAATTATTGCCACCGCACTTGTTACGCAAAAACGCAAAGAAAGCGAAGAGCGCTACCGGTCGGCCGTAGATGCACTCAGTGAGGGGCTTGTTGTTCAAGACCTAGAGGATAATATCTTGGCCGCAAATCAAGCCGCAGCGAATATTTTGGGGCTATCAATGGAGCAATTACTGGGTAAAAGCTCTTATGATCCGCATTGGAAGGCAACAAATATTGATGATTCCCCTTTAGAACCCACCCAACATCCTTCCGTGATCACCAACCGTACAGGTAAGCCCGTAGATAACTTTTTGATGAACGTAAATACAGGTGAAGGTGAGCGTCGTATTATCTCTATCAACTCCCGCCCGATCAAGAATGACCAAGACGAGATGTATAGTGTCGTGGTTTCTTTCTCTGATGTCACTATTGAGAAGAGCGCTTTGAATGAACTACGTCTGAGTAATAAGTTTCTCAATCTGGCACAAAAAGTAGCTAAAACAGGGCACTATCGCTTCTTTCCTTTCCAAAATCGTTGGGAAAGCTCTGAGGAGTTGAACAGAATCCTTGGTATTGATAAAAGCTATACCCGCAGTGTAGAAAGCTGGGCAGCCCTGATTCATCCTGAGGAAAGTCGAGCCGTGGTAGCTTACTTAATGAAAGAAGTCCTGGAGGAGAGACAAAGGTTTAACCGTAGATACCGTATTATTCACCAAGTCACAGGTGAGATCGTATGGATTGACATGAATGGTACCCTGATTGAGAACGATAAAAAAGAAGTAGTGGAAATGTTTGGAACGGTTCAGGATGTTACCGAGCAGCAGCGACGCGAACGCGAACTAGCAGAAGAGGCTAGGGGTGTCTTGCAAAGTGCGGCTGATAATATTCCTGGGCTGATGTATCAGTACATACTCCATCCAGACGGTACGGATAGCCTCCCTTATGCCAGTAAAGGCTTGGAAGACCTTTTCGAGGTTGGCCAAGAGGCAATTAACAGTAAGGGGTACTCGCTCTGGGAGCGTGTTTACGCAGAAGATAATCCAAAAGTTAAGCAGAGTATTGTACGCTCTGCCAAAACGCTAGAAAATTGGGAGGTGGAGTTTCGTTTACAAATGGATGACGGGCGTATCAAGTGGATAATTGGACGCGGTACACCTCAAAAAAGGTCAAATGGAGATATTTGCTGGAACTCTATTGCACTAGATATTACTTCACAAAGAGAGGCTGAGCGAGAGCTAAGAGAAAATACGTTGTTGCTTAACTCAATTAATCAAAATATCAATGAGGGAATTTATCGAAGTGATAAGCATAGTCTCGTTTACGCCAACGAGTCTTTTGTGCGAATGTTCCGTTACGACTCAATAGACGAGGTAATGGAGATAGACCCCGTTGCGTTTTATGCAAATCCAGACGACCGGCAGGAACTGAGAGAGCAGCTTGTAGTGCGAGAAAATAAACTCGGTGGAAAAGAGGTACGCTTTGTCCGAAAAGACGGAAGCACATTTTGGGCTTCTGTGAACGTTACTTGCTCGGTAGATGAAAACGGTGATGAGATTTTTGATGGTGCTATTCGGGATATTACTACTCAGAAGCAAGCCGAAGAAAAGCTCCTCCAGAGTGAGCAAAAATTTCGCTTTCTGGTTGAAAAGATTACAGATATCGTGGTGCTCTGGAACAAAAGCTTTCAGGCTGAATACATTTCCCCAGCCGTAGAGTACTTATTAGGCTACACGTCCGAGGAGTATAAGAACTTTAATCTTGTAAGACATATACCCAAAGAGGATCGTCGAAAAGTACTTGACGCTATGCGGCAGATTCGAGAAGGTGATGGTTACCTGGACCTGGATCATCGTATTCTCCGAAAGGACGGTAAGGTGGTATGGTTACGAAATCAGGTTAGGGCTTTCCGTGACCAGCATGGAGAAATTATGAATATTCTGACTAACTCGCACGATATCACCGAGCTTGTAAAACGCCAGGAAGAACTCCGTAAGTTAGTACAGACCACAACAACGCAAAATAATCGGCTAAAGGAGTTTTCATACATTACCTCGCATAACATTCGGTCATCAGTGGCTAACTTATTAGGACTAACGGATTTGCTAAATAGTGATCCAGGCAATCCACAATATGTCAAAATGATCAATCAGAGTACAAATCGGTTAGATAAAACCATAAAAAATATCAACATACTTTTACAAATCGAACAAGATAGCAAGTTACTGGAGCAAAGAGTAATTAATGTGCTTGAAGCTGTAGAACGCGCTCTGAATCAAAATACAAAGTTCATCCAAGAGCAAAATGCAGTAATCGAAGTAGATGTTCCTCAAACCTTAAATATTTACACGATACCCGTTTACATAGATAGCATTATACAGAACCTGATTACGAATGCCTTAAAATACGGTATCACACCAATATCACAGAAGATTAAAATATGCGCTTACATACGGGATAAGGATTTCTGTTTGGAAGTACAAGACCATGGACGCGGCATTGATTTGGATAGAGACGGCGACCAACTCTTCAAATTAGGTACACGTCTTCATGACGTAAGCACTGGACAAGGGCTAGGCCTTTACATGAGTAAGCGGCATTCCGTAATAATGGGCGGAAGGATTGACGTAAAAAGTAAGGTAAATCATGGAACGACGTTCTGCCTTTACTTACCCGCAGCTCCTTTGGTTGAGGATAAGTAACATCAACTATCTCTGCTACCCATGAACAGGCTTCCAACTAAGGCAACTAATAGCAGTACTGCGATTAGTTCAAAGTTAACAACCTGCCTCAAGACAAGTTCCAAACCGAGAGCCTCCGTTGTCATCTCATCCTTTTGGACTGAGGAAGATAGGTCTAGCCATAAAATCTCACGAATCAAACCAAAGGCGATAAAAGCGACTAACGCCGCAGGTAAAAGTTGAACTTTGGGGCGCAGCTCAAGTACCTGATTATTACCCGCCCCAATAAACATCATCCCAAATAACATCAGCACCAAGATCCCACCAATATAAACGACAATTTGTGAAATACCTACAAAAGCAGCATCCTGCAATATAAAGATTACGGCTAACGAAATTAAAGCAATCAGAAAACATAAGCCTCCATAGATAAGCTGCCTAGCCCTCAGAAGCCCAAGGGTGGCGGCAAATGCCGTACATCCGAATGTCAAGAGTACGTAATCCATTTACTTTTGCAGATTTTTCTTCAGGTTCTCGATGATTTCGACGGGAAAGGGATCAACCTGATTCTGCTCTGCTAGATAGAAAGATACCCAATCACCCCAATGGATAAGATACAATAACTGCTGAATGTAGCTTTTTCCTTTTGGCTTAAAGCGCAGGCTTTTCGTTGTTTCGGGAAGCATGGGTTGAATAATATCCCGACGCATCCGTGAACGCGGATGATCGTAGTCCGTTTCGATGAACAAAAAGCGCGTACCCGAAAGCAGACTTGCCTTATCATGCCAAGCTACGAGTTCATTATGGTTCATTTCAGGAATGGGTGCTTCGTGAGCAAGTTGCTTGGCATTTTCGTTGATTTGCTGACGGAGGCGCGTTGCTGCGGGCAAAAGACGTTGATCGGCATAAATAATAGGTAATGCGCCTGTAAAGAATCTTGCTGCCTCCAAGGCACTTTTCTGGATAGAGGTCTGTTCGTTTTGAAGTAAGTCGGCGGACTTTCGGAACTCGTCATCATAACTTTTCCCCGAGAACCCCGCTCGATGCAGTAATTTCATCACTGCTACCAATGAAAAGCCCAAATGTGCACGTGGAGAAGCCGCTTTTACGGGAAGAACAATATGCGCCCATGCGTTTTCTCGTGCTAGCTCCAAGAGTATCCCCCCCGAAGTGAGTGCAACTAGGTTCGCTTTACGTTTTTGCGCTTCTTTAATCGCGCCTAACGTTTCTTCTGTGTTTCCTGAGAATGAAGAGGCGACCGTAAGCGTTTGCATATTCACATAAGCGGGTAAGCAATAGTCGGAAAGCGTAACGAGAGGTCTGGCACAAACAGGTGCTAGGATGGAAACTGCTAACTGTCCACCAATACCCGAACCTCCCATCCCGACAATTAGTCCAGCAGTGGTTTTTTGAGGGAGTAGTGAGGCGTTTTTGATTGCAAGGTCAGTGGCTTCCCGTAAATGTTCAGGGAAGTCCGCAATGAGTTGTTTCATCATAATGTAATACTACGTATTTTCGGGGTGTTTTATTGGTAGCGTAATGATAAACTCTGTTCCTTTTCCTTCCTCAGACTCTACCTGAATGGTACCCTTGTGTTTTTCAATAATATTAAAAGTAATCGAAAGCCCCAGCCCTGTGCCTTTGCCCACATCTTTAGTGGTAAAGAAAGGCTCAAAGATTTTCTTCTTTACTAACTCTGGCATACCAGCACCCGTATCCCGAATCCGCACTTGAATGTGTTCAGGGGCGATCATTTTAGTCGTCAAAAAGATTTCCCCTTTGTCGGGAATAGCCTGAATCCCATTGACTAAAATGTTCATAAAAACCTGATTTAATTTTCCTGCATAGCACTCAATGGCAGGCGTATCCCCATAGTCTTTATGAACTTCGATACGGTCTTTGTATTGGTTGCGTAGCATGACCAAGGTAGAGTCAAGTCCGTCTTCCAACCTGATTGTCTTGATGTCGCTCTCGTCCAGACGAGAGAATGTACGCAGTCCTTTGACAATTTCTGCGGTTCTGTATGCCCCACTTTTAATGCCTACGATAAGCTCGGTGGTTTCTTCCATTACTTCCTCAAAGTCAATATCTTCTTTAAAGTCTTCGATTTGGTCTAGCTTATCTTCTACATTTTCAGGCGTAATCTCGGCATACATAGCCAGTATTTCGACAATGTCATCAAAGTTAAGTTTTACCGAGTCCGCCCCCGAGTTAATGAAATTAATTGGATTGTTGATCTCATGGGCGATCCCTGCGGTAAGCTGCCCAAGCGAAGACATTTTTTCGGATTCTACAAGTTTGGTTTGTGTCTCGCGGAGCTGGTTTAAGGTTTCGGTGAGCTTTTTACGGCTCTCTATCTCACTTTGCAGTGTCAGTTGAAGCTTTTCGGAGGTTTTTTCTAGGCTTTCATTTGTCGCCTGAAGCTCTTCGGAGTTTTGGCGTAGTTCCTCTTCACTAGCGAGTAGCTGTTCGTTTTTCTCCTTTGACTCCGACAAAAGTGCAGTGATTTCCCCGTTTTTAGATTCAATCTGTTTTTTCTGCTCTCGTATTTGATTGTTCTGAGCCTTTAGTTTACGGTTGTTCTTCCGAATTTGAATTAGAAAATAGATAACAAGAAGAATGACCAAAAGCATCACTAGACCGATGACAAGAAGGAGTTGTGTGCGCTGATCGGCTTGCTTTTGTTTGACTTCTGCTCGTTCGCGTTGCGCCTTATCACGTGCACTCTGAAGCTCGGCAAGCTTTTTCTCGCGTTGCGCTTCTTGTTTTTTAAGCTCTGCTTTTTCTAGCT
>CAZNAK010000091.1:0-671 GCA_964570645.1 uncultured Cytophagales bacterium
TTTTCACCGATAAACTCAGTATCGAAGGTAAGCCACGGCGAACGCTCGGCACGCTGGCAAAACTGCTGTAACGCTTTCTGGGTTTGAATGAGCATCTGACAAAGATAAGGATATTTCAAGGAAGCTATTTATACATGAGGATTATAAAATGGTTTTCCGAGGCAAACCCCGCTGAGGCTTCCATTTTCTAGGTAATTTTTCTAGTTTGCAACTGAATTAATAAAAATAAAGTCATTCAATGGCAAAAGAAATTAAGATCGGGATTCTGGGTGCAGTGGCTGTGGTATTATTCGTTTTTGGAATGAACTTCCTTAAAGGTAGTGACGTTTTGTCCACCTCCAAAGATTTGTATGTCGTGTATGCTGATGTGGACGGATTAACCAAATCAAGCCGTATTATGGTAAACGGGACAAGCGTAGGCATTGTGAGCGAAGTACGCATTCTGGAACGTCCCAAGAGTCCTGTTCTGGTCAGAATGACGATCAACTCCAATATCAAAATTGGAAAAAAGTCCAAAGCGGTACTTTCGGATGACGGACTGGTAGGCGGCAAGGTAGTAGAACTAGATATTGACCTCAAAAGCCCCGAGGCTACCGAAGGAGACACCCTCGTAGCTGCTACCAAAGGGGGGCTTATGGCAACGATCACCGAAAACGCAGAGCCCATTGCAG
>CAZNAK010000091.1:681-8397 GCA_964570645.1 uncultured Cytophagales bacterium
TGGGCGAAATGCAAAAACTCCTCAAAGAATACCAAGGGTCAAGCGAGCAGGTCAAGGCACTCATAGCGAGTACCACAGAAACCTCTCAGTCGTTGAACGCGCTCATGGTGCAGAATCAAAAAAATATGAATGCTATCACGACGAACCTAGCACGTCTGTCGGGGCAACTCGTCGAGACAGAGAAAAAAGTTGATCCCTTATTGACTAAATTCAGTACCACAGCGGACTCTATCAACGCCATGCAGCTCGTACAGCTTACCAAGCGTGCCGATCAAACGCTCGCAGAGGTAAACAAAACACTAAATCTGTTACAGTCTCCGAAAGGTAGTATCGGAAAACTGACTCAGGAGGACTCTTTGTACCAAGCCACGCAACAAATGCTTATTGACTTGGATAAATTGCTGGTGGATTTTCGTGAAAACCCAAAACGATATGTCCATTTTTCAGTTTTTGGCCGTAAGGACAAGTTTAATAAAAAAACAGACGAAAAATAACCCACTATGCTCACAGAAAGCGAACTCGTAACCCTGATGGAAGACCAAGAGGTCTTGGATTCCGTACTTCATCTCAAAAAAGATTTTACTGACTCAGAGTCAAAGTTTACTGACCTGAGCGACGACGACTTTATCTCGCTGGTTTTGCTGGCTCCCTCGGTAGGTGTGGCTCTGGCAAACGGCAGCATCAGTCTTTTTGAGGAGCTGAGTCTGAACAAAAAGGCACGTAGCTTATCCAGAAAGAGTTATTTTTTAAAACGTGACCCGCTTAATCACGCGCTCAAATACCTGATTCAAAACTTTGACAAATGGGAAGAGCGGTTTTATGAGCTAATTCGCTTGACCATGTTCTCGACATTACGTAAAAATAAAGTCCTCTGGGATGCGTTCCGTAATCCAGACGGCGTAACGGGCGATTTGGGTATGGATATCATGAACGCGCCCTACATATTTGTCAAGTTGATTACATTTTTGTTCCTCGAAGAAGAGAACGATATGGTTAACCGCCGCAGCATCTCGCAGGTCGAGTTTGAGAAGGTAGTTGAGATCGGTGAGCGGCTTGGACTGGGCGAAATTCCTGCTTTTGCCACCTTCACGAAAGGCTTCGACGTGCGCTAATGGACGAACTAGAATTTCTTTTTAAGGGCGAAACGCTATTTTATTTTGGTGATGAAAATAAAAAGCCGGAAGTAGCCGAAGAGGTGGAAGAAACTTTGGCCGAATACCTCCCACAGATAGGCAGCCCGTCGGCACCGATTCATGTGTGGGTGAGTTATCCAGATTTGAGTGATGCCTTTTTCCCACCTACGGAGCTGGCACTACTCAAAAAGATTCTCTCGGCGGTTCAGGTTGATTTTTCGGAGGTTTTTGTGTGTAATGCGCTTTCAGTCAAATTAGCGGAAACGGCGACACAGCAAGTAAATCCCTCACATTTACTCAAGTTTGGTATCAAGGGTACAGGTGATCTTTATCGGTGGCAAGAGACTCCGTTAGCCGCAAAAACATTATTTTGTGACCCCTTAGCAGCGATTAGTCAGGATGTAAACTTAAAAAAACAGCTTTGGAACGCCTTAAAGGAAGGTCAGTTTTAAGGTACTTTACTCGACATACCTTTAGCTCCTGAGCGGGGAAATACGCTTAACTACTACCACTTTCTAGTAAAGTAGATTAGAACACCTAATGCTATTAGGAGTACTAAACCAATACTCACATAGGGTATTGATTCTGCCTGAACTTTCTCATTCGTTTTTACTGATTCATCAACAGCTTTATTTTTATGCGATGATGTATCCTTTGCAGTTAGCGTAACATCCTTATCATCTAGTATTTTCTCTTCAGAGCTATCGCCGCTAACAGACTGTCGGACTTCTGGATTATCTACTGGCTGAACCACGACCTTAGCGCAATTTAGATTCTTGCTTATTAGAAAGTTTATCTGATAGAAGTTCAATGCCAGCCACAATTAGGTGTAAGCCTTTCTCCTTTATGTCATAGCTTTGGGGTATATCCCAAAAAGTGCTTCCGTTGATGCCTGTTTTTTTGCATTCCTGACTCTAGTTTGTGAAAAAACAGGACAGATGGAACAATATATTAATGCTAAGACTACATACTGCATAAAAAATTAAGGCTTATTATAGGTACATTTAAAATTACATATTGTACGCC
Source organism: uncultured Cytophagales bacterium (assembly GCA_964570645.1). GTDB lineage: Bacteria > Bacteroidota > Bacteroidia > Cytophagales > Bernardetiaceae > DAISIL01. The sequence continues at coordinate 2,841 of CAZNAK010000091.1, forward strand.
TATATCCAAAATGGAGTTCCCCTGCGGGCTAAACATCACGAAACCTGCTTTCCCCCTAGTCTATGAGTGGTTTCATGGGCATACAAGGTTTCCGAAAGCAGAAACGGAATCACCTTCACAAAAGAAGATAAATCCGTTTTCAGTAAAAGAACCTTAGGTAAGGTTTATCCAACCACCTCACGTACTTTCTCCGCCGCATCTTTAAGTAAGACCGCAGAAGTTACATTCAATCCAGATTCTTCGATGATTTTTGCTCCTTCTTCGGCATTTGTACCTTGAAGACGAACGATAATCGGCACTTTGATATCTCCGATATTCTTGTAAGCCTCTACAACACCATTAGCTACCCGATCACAACGAACGATACCGCCAAAGATGTTAATCAAAATCGCTTCTACTTTCGGATCGCTCAAAATGATACGGAAACCTTGCTCTACCGTCTGTGCATTAGCTCCACCTCCTACGTCGAGGAAGTTAGCAGGCTCACCGCCAGAGAGTTTAATCATATCCATGGTAGCCATTGCCAAACCAGCACCGTTAACCATACAACCTACGTTTCCGTCAAGTTTTACGTAGTTAAGATGCGATTTTGAGGCCTCTACTTCGAGTGGATCTTCCTCAGACTCATCACGAAGCTCCGCCAAATCTTTGTGACGATAAAGTGCGTTGTCGTCCAAATCTACTTTAGCATCAACCGCAAGGATCTTATCATCCGAAGTTTTCAAGACAGGGTTGATCTCAAACATAGAAGAGTCTGTACCCTCAAATGCCTTGTAAAGCGAGAAGATAAACTTCACCATTTGCTTGTACGCCTGACCTTCTAGCCCTAACGCAAAGGCAATTTTACGTGCCTGAAAGCCCTGTAAACCAACCGAAGGATCAATCCATTCTTTGACAATTTTTTCGGGCGTTTTAGCGGCTACATCTTCAATATCTACCCCACCCTCAGAGCTAGCCATGATCACGTTACATTTTTTATCGCGATCTGTCAAAATACCTAGGTAAAATTCCTTAGGCTCCGAGTCGCCGGGGTAATATACGTCCTCAGCAATTAATACCTTGTTAACTTTTTTACCTTCTTCGCCCGTTTGGTGCGTAACGAGCGTTCCACCGAGCAGATGCCCCGCTTTTTCTTTGGCTTGATCTTGGCTTTTTGCAATCATCACCCCGTTGTGATCAGTACCTTGAATCTTACCTTTTCCGCGTCCCCCAGCATGAATTTGGGCTTTCACGACGTACCATTCGGTTCCTGTTGTCTCATTGAGTTTTTTGGCCGCTTCAAGGGCTTCTTCTGGCGTACTTACGGCAATGCCGCGTTGGACGGTCACGCCGTAACCGCTTAAAATTTCTTTGGCCTGATATTCGTGAATATTCATAGCAGAAAAAAGTAAGGTTTGAATAAAAAATCAAATTTTACGAAACTAAGTCAAAAGTCTCAGTTGAGCAAGCGTTTTCTTTTATTTGCGTTCAGAAAATATTTTTCACCATGGTACGAGTGTTTTTTTGGAGCGTCGCACTGACCTTGTTGACGGTTACAACGGCTATTTCACAGATAAGTCGCTTTGATAGCTATTTCCTCAACGGCTTAGAGAGTTACAAAGACAAAGACTACGAAAATGCGATCTATTACTTCGATCAAGCTCTCAAAATTCGTCCCTCTGATGCGAATACCAATTATTACCTAGGTATTTGCTACGTAGAAAGCGAGCTGGATGCCCAAGCTCTTAGCTCTTTTGAGCGGATTACGCCCGATCAGCTTTCCGACCCCACTAACTTCAGCTATTACGCGGCAAAGGCCAACTACCGATCCCAAAAGGCACAGCTTGCCGAAAAACTCATCAATAAGTACCTCAGCCAAGATAAAACGCCCAAAAAAAGTGATGCTGAGAAGCTAAAAAAAGCAATCAAACAATACTTGGATAACGAAGGGCGCGAGGGCAACTTTTCCATCGCCAATCTGCCCGTGATCAACACCTCGGACGACGAACTCGCTCCCGTACAAGACCCTAGTAAATCTTATACGCTGTTCGTGCGGACTGGCAAAGACGAAGAGGGAGTAGTCAGGCGGGCTGAGTTTCCCAAAGAGTTACTCAATCTACAAACATTTATAGAAGACAACGGGAGGCACGCCGCACCTAATCAAATGGAGAATCCGTTTTATCGAAAAAAAGATAGATACGCACTAAAAATCTTGGAAAATAAACGCTTAGGCAGGAAAAAACGCGTTTTCTTCAACCAAAAAGGAAAACTGCTTTATTCTATTTATGAAGATGGGAAGTGGGGAAGTGTCGCCGTTGAGTTTGAAGACTCAAAAAAGGAACAGCAGATCGCATACGCCACGCTATCGCAAGACCTAAAAACAGTGATATTATCTAAAATGAATCAGGATAATAACCTAGACCTTTACGAAACACACTATAACCCCAAAAACAAACGCTGGACAAAGCCAAAGCCCATCCAAGTACTAAATACGATAGGCAACGAAGTGACACCCTTTCTCGATGAGTCGAACACGTTATATTTTAGCTCAACAGGACATGGGGCGATCAGCGCAAGTTTGGATGTGTTCCGAAGTACCTTTAATCCTGAAACGGGAAAGTGGTCTGCGCCCGAAAATCTTTACACCCCCGTAAACACCGCTTTCAACGAAGCTTATTTTTCCATTGAAGAAGGCGTAGGCTATTTTTGCTCGAACCGAAAAGGCAGACACGCAAAGGGCGGTATGGACATCTATCGGGTTTATGACTTTCGGTACATGAAACTTCGAGGGAACATTTATGACCGCTATTTGGAAGAGGTAGTGGAAGGCATACAAGTGAGCGTTCGTTATGCCGATGACCTGTACGCCATAGATACAGTCGTAACCAACGAGCGCGGGTACTATGAGTTTGAAAAGCTTCCCGTCAATCGTCCGCTTGAGTTGTTTGTCACCTACAAAGATAAAATTTGTTATACCGAACGCTTCGTAGCCAAGGGGTTTATGCTACGCAAAAAAAAGCTTAAAGAACTTGTGCATAACTTTTACATCCACACGGCCGAAGAAGGTATCCCAACTCCGCCCTCCCCTGAGGATGAAGCCGTTGCTTTTTTCTCTGAAAGTCCGAAAATTGGGGAGCGCTTCATCCTGAAAACGGTAAAGTTTCGTTCAGGAACGACAGATATATTACCTGAGTCTATGCAAGAGCTGGATCGTTTTGCGGATTTTTTACGAAAACATCCAGATTTACCAAAAATCGAAATTGGAGGGCATACCGACAACATTGGTGATCCTGACAAAAACCTAGAGCTTTCGGAGTTTCGAGCGCGGCGTGTAGTAGAATATCTCGTCAAAAAGCATAAACTTGCTGAATCTCGGTTTACCACCGCAGGCTACGGAGAAACGCGCCCCATTGCCAGCAACGACGACGAAAAAGAAGGGCGAGAACTCAACCGACGGATTGAAGCGAAGTTGGTACGATAAGGATGTTCAACCTATCTTTTGTTAGTTGCTTGACCTTCCCCGTTGATTTTACTATTAGGTCCATTACAGACCCATTCATTTTGAGTTGCCCGGCGATCTCCACCCGTTCATCTTTTCGTACCTTTTCTTCCGCCTCAAACTTCAAGGTCTCGGCGATACTAGCTTTGTGACGAAGATTATCCAAGTAACGCTCGTAAGAAATACGTTCATCGCCAGAAAGATCAGCTACTTTTCAGCTTTTCGCTGGCCTCTTGGAGTCCTTGGGCCTTGAAAGAGTCCTTTATTTCACTGTTTTTAGAAAAGTATATCCATTCATCCAGATTATCTTTGGCAAGATCGTCAAACTGATTGACTTTTAGTAAATAGATCTCAGGATATAAATCTGCGATGGTTTCCTTTCCGAATAGCTTTTTTTGGCTTGGACTCAGTTGTAGTTCATCATTCTGACAAATACCTTTAAAATTTGTCGTGCCTTTATACACGTAATCCTTGCCTTACCCCAAATTAAAATAGATGATGTTCACAAAAATCACCTTTTTGATTTTCGAGTAGGGGTCGCCTTCTTTGATGTACTCCGTAATTACCTTTGAAATTCCAAATAGGATTCGGAGGAAGTAATCGAACTCATGGGAATTTTGTATCTCGATGATAATTAGTTCTTTCTTTGAGTTTTACACCAGTAAATCCACACGATTAAACTTCTCGTCTTCTATTTGCTGATTGCCCTCACTTTCCAGAACTGTCTCAATCTTAATATCTTCACCGATAAGTTCAGTCAGAAAACCCTCAAGAATGCCAAAACTGGCTTTATCTCGAAGCAGTCGTTTTATCGCCTAATCAAATCGGATGTGCTTCTTCATACTTAATACTAAGATAAATAAATATAAAGACCTTTTCTACTTCCTTCCCTCTCGCATAGCAGCAAAATAGGCTTGTCCAAATTGCAAAGCGGGTGCTTCGGGAAGGCGGCGAGACTCGTGATCGCGGGACTTAATTTTTTTTGAGTTCCGCATCTCATTAATATCCATTTCAATTTCTTTGAGGTCGTTTTCTGTGATTCCCGCTAGTTCGTTGAGGTCGGGCTGCCCTGCATCTACCCAACAAGTGAACCAAAAATCGGCGACCATTTTGACCGTAGCTCTGAGCCGTCGTTCAACCATACCATCTAGCATATTATGATATGCCGCCGAGAACTCCCGTGAATACACCCGCACGTTAACGTTCCCGCGTGTCTCGAAGGCATACTTTTTATCTAACCCCATGCGTTGCGCAAGTTCCTTCTCGAAGGAAAGTACTGAATCTAGGGCGGTATGTGCGTTAATCACCGCGTCCCACGCCGTTAGCTGCGGTCTTTCTAGGTAGCCTGCTTTGTCATCAAAGAAAAAGTTGTAGTCATCAAAGAAAAGCTCGGGTAAGCGAGACTCCCAAAAGCCATGAATACCGTACTGCCCTGTCAGCTGTCCGTTATAGTTTTCGGTGGTATGGAGCGGTACATTACTGTCTCCAATGTAATGTCCCATATCGGCGGCAAGTAAAAGGATACGTTTCGTATTTTTTTCTCGAAAGGCTTCCGTTAGGCGATATTTCATAGAATAAATATGCCACGGTACGATCCCATATTCGTGTAGTTTTTCCTCACCAATTTCTTCTACTGCCTGTTTCCAGTAGCGCGGCAACTTGTAAACGGCACTATCGCCATACACGTCGGCATCCAAAAAGTGACGTTCGGCTTCTCCGTCCACGGCATAACGACGACGATCTGGATTAACCGCATTTTCAGTAATAAACTGAATATTTAATTTGAAGAAACCCACCATTTCGGGAGGTAACAAGAATACCGCCATACGATTGATTCGACGGTGAGCAAAGAAGCCCCAGGCATGTACTTCTGATACGCCTAAGGACAAAAGTAAGAGGAAAAAAGTGAGCGTTTTCATGGCAACAAGTTACGAAACCAAAAACAAAACCGCCACAATACATCCCGTATTGTGGCGGTTTTTTATCAGTTTAAGAACGTATTACGCCCGACAGCCAACTGCCGGCAACACGTACACAATTCTAGTTTCCTTCTGCTGGCATTTCTTCGCCTTCCGCTGG
>CAZNAK010000092.1:0-8266 GCA_964570645.1 uncultured Cytophagales bacterium
GTAGGCTAAGGTTTAATAAATAAGAGGTTTACTCTGTCCGAAATGACTTCACATAGGCTGTTACGGCTTCAATTTCTTGATCGTTTAATACTTTCTTGTAAGCAGCCATACCGTTTTTACCATTCCTGACAATATGCTTAATTTCCTGATCGGTGAGTTGACTGACAGTTAAGTTTTTAGCGCCCGCAACTCCGCCTTTTCCCTCCGCCTGATGACAAGAAATACATTGAAGTTCATAGACTGCCTTTCCATGAAGGTTGAGGTCATAATCTGCCGCACTCACATTGGTTACCACTGCATCTGGCAAAGGTTTTTCTTCCACGTAACGCTTAGCCATCTCTGCCATACCGTATGAACCGACAATCAAGACAAGGGACAAGGCCCCGAGTGCTTTTTTATGCCGCTTAAAACCGATCACCGCAATAGGAATGGCGGCAAAAACTGCCACAAGCTTGATTATAGTGTAAGTGAGATTCATGCCTTCCAAAGCAGGATACTTCTGATAAAGCATATAAGCTCCCGTAACCAAAAACAACGTGCTGATTATTATCTCGGGGACTTTTATACGCTTAGAAAACTTACCTAGCGTATCCGTTTTTCCCGAAACCAGAAAAAACGTCTTGACAAGGTAAATCAGTAAAAATAAAACAACAACAAGCTTATGAGTGTGCAAAAAAGCAACGTAAGGCATAATGATCTAAGTTTTTTGTACTTCAAAGGAACTGAAAAATCTAGATTTTGTCTGATCCCAACGCAAGAAAATCTTAGATCGGATAAATTGTCCCGACGAACTTCCTCAAGGACTGTATTTAAGCCTTCCCGTAATAGGGCTAAAAATATTAGTTCTCCCTTTCGCGATTTGGCATGTCAGAACAAAAGGTATGTGGTCTTGTTTTTTTTGCAAAAGACTTTTTTACGATAAGTTTTTGTACTTTTAGAAAAAACCAAATAAAGACGTTTACGATGGATGAAACCCCATTTTTCTCAGCAGCATTATTAGTAGGCGGTGCAATGCTTGGCTGGTTTTTTAAAAGTTTTCTGCCTCACGAAGAGGAAAAAGAAGAAGAAGTAGTAGAAGAAGTTAAAAAACAAGAGGATGCTGACTCATTAAAAAAGCAAGCTCTTGACTTATCGGCAGAAGTTGCGGCTCTGAAGTCCGAAAAACAGCAATTAGAGGTAAAACTTAAAAATATGGTTGCAAAAGCGGACTACAACGCCCTTAAAATGGAACGCGACGCACTCAAAAAAGAACTTGAGACGCTCAAAAAGCAAACAGCGGCACCCGAAAAAACAGCCACTAAAGATGAGCAAAAAGAAGAAAAACCCTCTTTGGAGTCTTTGAACCTTACACCCGTGACAACAGAAGATGACCTCAAAAAAATATCAGGTATCGGACCCGTCATGGAGAAAAAGCTTAACAGCATCGGCATCAAAAGTTACAGCCAGCTAGCAAACCTTAGCAAAGATGGCGTAGATAAGTTGAACGCAATTATTGAGTTTTTCCCGGGTCGCATTGAGCGTGATGACTGGGTAGGGCAAGCAAAAAAGTTAGCGGCAAATGAGTAAAACATCTTTGCCTACGAGGGCTTTACACTCGTATTAATACTACTAAAAATAAAGATGCTCGAACGTATTCAGCTACTCGCCGATCACGACCCAATTCCCTGGGTAGTGCCTGTTTTTATCTTGCTTATCCTGCTTGAGGTAGGAATTAGTACTTACGAGAAAAAAAGCTGGTATCACAAAACTGATGCTTGGGCTTCGCTTGCAATGGGCTTGGGTTCTGTGTTTACCAATCTGGTGGCAAAACTATTCTTTTTTGGTGTTTTTACATGGCTCTATCAGCAATTTGCGATTTTTGAAATACCGATGAATGCTTGGTGGGCATGGTTGATTTTATTTTTTGCCGATGACTTTACCTTCTACTGGCATCATCGGTTAAGCCATGAAATTCGTATTTTATGGGCTTCGCACTCCAACCACCATTCTTCCCAGTATTATAACCTCACCACGGCACTACGCCAAAGCTGGACTGAATATCTTTACAAGTACGTTCTGTGGCTTTGGCTACCCGTTGTTGGCTTTCCGCCGCTTATGGTGCTTACCATGATGGCAATTAGCCTCATTTACCAGTTTTTCTTACACACAGAGTCCGTACGAAAGCTGGGCGTTTTGGAATGGGTACTCAATACGCCTTCGCATCATCGCGTACATCATGCAACGAACATAGAATACCTTGATAAAAATCATGCAGGCATCTTGATTATCTGGGACCGTCTGTTTGGTACTTTTGAAGCCGAAGACCCCAAAAATCCACCCGTGTATGGCTTGACCAAGAACATTACAACGCACAACCCCGTTCGTATTGCCTTTGCGGAGCATGAGCGCATCTTGGATGACCTCAAAAAAACTCCGAGTCCTGCGGATCGGCTACGCTACCTTTTTGCACCACCCGGTTGGAGCCATAATGGAAGCACAAAGACGACGAAAGAGATGAGAAGGTTACAAAACTCTTAAACCTTGTAAGTCGAACGAAGATTTTGCAGATTTGCGGCATCTGATAAACACAAATCAATAATTCATGCGTCACGAACCGATTGGAAAAGAACTCTTCATACAAAACCGAAAAGCCTTCCGGGCTCGACTAAAAGCTCGCGCTTTAGCCATTTTTCATTCTAACGACATCATGCCGACAAGTGCCGACGGAACCATGCCTTTTGTGCAGGATAGTGACATTTTTTACATGACGGGCGTTAACCAGGAAGATACCGTGCTGTTGATTGCCCCTGATGCACCCGAAGAACGCTTTCGTGAGATATTGTTTATCAAACGTACCAGCAAGCACATCAAAGTTTGGGAGGGCGAAAAGCTCACCAAGGAGCTTGCTACTGAGGTTTCGGGTATCAAGACTGTTTTTTGGTTCGACGAGTTTATGGGGCTATTCCCGAGGCTGGTCTTTCAGTCTGAGTACCTCTACCTAAACACCAATGAACACACACGTGCTAACGCCGAGATACAAACGCGCAATGACCGCTTTATTGAAGAGTGCCAGCGACGTTTCCCCTTACATCGCTACGAACGCATTGCACCCATCATGCACGAGATCCGCGCTATCAAATCAGATCGTGAAGTAGAGCTAATGCAAGAGGCTTGTAATATTACCGAAAAAGGATTCCGTCGTATCCTTAATTTTATCAAGCCGGGAGTCAAAGAATACGAAATCGAAGCCGAGCTGATGCACGAGTTTCTTCGGAATGGCTCAAGGGGATTCTCTTACGAACCCATTTTGGCATCGGGTGCGGATAGCTGCGTGTTACATTACCACAAAAACAACAAAGTTTGTCAGGATGGCGATTTGATTTTGATGGATTTCGGGGCAGAATATGCGCATTATCACTCGGACTTGTCGCGTACCGTCCCCGTAAACGGACGATTTACCAAGCGTCAACGCGAGGTTTATGATGTTGTACTCAAAATTCAGCGTGAAGCTATGAAACTCCTAAACCCTTCAAATACGCTGGACAGTTATCATAAAGCCGTCGGGGAGCTAGCTACAGAAGCATTCCTCAAACTTGGTATTCTGACGCAAGAAGAAGTAAAGAATCAGAGCGAGTCGCGCCCCGCTTACAAGAAGTACTTTATGCACGGTACCTCGCATTATATTGGTTTGAATACGCATGATTTTGGTCGTTTTGATCGCCCAATTCAGAAAGGGATGACGTTTACCGTTGAGCCAGGGATTTATCTTCCCGAAGAAGGTTTTGGCATCCGTTTGGAGAATGACATCGTCGTTACCGAAAACGGCTACTTAGACCTAATGAAAAATATCCCGATTGAGGCCGAAGAGATCGAAGACCTCATGAACGCATCATGAATACCCTAAAAGTCCATTCTGGCGGTAAAATACATGAAGTTCAGGTAGTTGAAGGTAGTAACCTACGCAAGGTGCTTCTTGAAAATGGACTTTCGCCCTACACGTGCTTCACACAAAAGCTGAACTGCGGCGGTAACGGTATTTGTGCAACCTGCGGCGTTTGGATTATAGGAGAACACGATCCTAGTCCGACCCACTGGCATGATAAACTCGCTAAACGCTTTGGATATTCGCGGCTGTCCTGTCAAATTCAGGTCAATGCTGACCTTGAAATTGAACTAGACGATAAAAAGATTATCTGGGGAAAGCCCAGGAAATAAGACTATTGCTTTATATTCACTTTTTTTAATGCCTTTTAAAAAGACAAATTCTGGGGGCAAGGCGTTAGACAAATCAACTAATGAACATAGCTTTTATGATGATGATAACAGAAACCTGGCACTGGGGTATTTCAGGATTTATGATTTCCCTTGTTATGCTACTTTTGCTCCTTCAGGGTGGAGAGTTTGGGGTATCTTCAACGTTTCGATGTTTGTGCAGCATAGGCGGTGCTGGGCGGTGTGCAGACTTTTTCCGCTTTAACTGGAAGGCACAACGCTGGAACCTAGCCTTTGTACTTGGTGTGCAGTAGCGGGCGGGTTTATTGCGATCAACCTCATGGAAGGTAATACCGTGATATTATCCGAAGCCACCACAAACTACTTACAAGAAAAAGGGTTAGCCGTAAACGGCGAACTGCTACCCATGGAAATATTTGGGCTGGAACATCTGCTAACCCCAAAAGGACTGGCTTGGATGCTTATCGGCGGCTTTCTGGTAGGCTTTGGTACGCGCTACGCAGGCGGATGTACCTCAGGACACGCCATTTCAGGACTTTCCAACCTTCAACTTCCTTCGCTAATAGCCGTAATTGTTTTTTTTATCGGTGGACTGATTGTTACTCACTTCGTTCTTCCTTTCATTCTCTAAAAACTACAACTGATGAAATTACTCAAATTCTTTGGTATCTGGATTCTATTCGGCATCACGATGGTAAAATCCGAAGCCGTCTCTTGGTATCGCATACAAGAAATGTTTCGCTTTGAAAGCTTCCATATGTACGGCATCATTGGCGTAGCCGTTGCTTTCGGGCTGCTGTTCATCTCGTTGATCAAACGCTACAACATCAAGAGCAGTAACGGTGAGCCTATCCAATTCAATGACAAGGCAAAAACTTACAAACGTTACCTAATTGGTGGTGCTATCTTTGGTTTGGGCTGGAGCCTGGTTGGGGCGTGCCCAGGACCCTTGTATATTTTGGCAGGAGGGGGCTACGTAAGCATACTGGTTATCATTGTGGGTGCGATCTTGGGCACTTTTACTTACGGATTACTTCGTGATAAACTACCTCACTAAAAAATATATGATCATAAAAACATATTTAGCGTGGATTAGTTGCTTAGAGTGTAATTTGGTATGACACATGAGAGCAAAGCAGTTTTTCCCGATCTTAACGTGGCTTCCCACCTATAAAAAAGAGTACCTGAAAGGAGACATCGCGGCAGGTCTGACGGTTGGGATCATGTTAATTCCGCAGGGTATGGCTTACGCAATCATCGCAGGTTTGCCACCGGTTTACGGCTTGTACGCCGCTATGGTACCACAGGTTATCTACGCACTGCTAGGAACGTCACGCCAACTTGCCGTTGGCCCTGTGGCTATGGACTCGCTGCTAGTAGCCGCAGGGGTTTCAGTATTTGCCAAAGGGGGCACAGAGGAGTATATCTTACTGGTGATTTTGGTTGCCCTCATGATTGGCATCATGCAACTCTTGTTAGGTATATTTAGGCTTGGCTTTTTAGTCAACTTCCTGTCAAAGCCTGTGATAAGCGGATTTACCTCGGCGGCTGCCTTAATTATTGGGATGAGCCAGCTCAAACACCTCATGGGGACGGATATGCCACGAAGTAGTTCTATTTTTGAGCTAGTCAGCGGAGCAATCCAACGAGCACCCGAAATACACGGACTGACCCTCTTGCTTGGCGTGCTGGGTATTGGACTGATTTGGGGAATCAAAAAAATCAATAAACGATACCGAAAAGCGATCCCTGCCGCACTCATGGTCGTTGTTTTTGGGATTTTGACCGTAGTAGGCTTTGGATTAGAGGCGAAAGGCGTAAAAATCGTTCAAAATATTCCAGAAGGGCTACCTAGTTTCGTCGTCCCAACGGTTACATTAAAGCGCATTCAGATGCTTCTGCCCATTGCTGTAACCATCGCACTGATTGCTTTTATGGAGTCCATCGCGGTAGCAAAAGCATTACAAGCCAAGCATAAGGACTATGAAATTAACCCTAATCAGGAACTAATTGCGTTGGGTTCGGCAAATATCGTCGGATCTTTTTTTCAATCTTATCCAACGGCAGGGGGATTTGGGCGGTCGGCGGTCAACGACCAGTCGGGTGCAAAAACAGGTATTGCCGCATTGATTAGTGCGGTTTTGGTTGGATTAGTATTACTCTTTTTAACACCACTTTTTTACTATCTCCCCAAAGCAGTTCTCGCCTCAATTATCATGGCGGCTGTTTTTGGCCTAATTGACATCAGCTACCCAAAAGAACTTTGGAAAAACCAACGCGAAGAGTTCTGGATGCTACTGATTACCTTCGCCGTTACGCTGACTGTTGGCATCCGCGAGGGCATCCTGATGGGTGTAGGCGTATCGCTTGCCGTGATGATTTACAGAAGCACGCGCCCTCATGTGGCGGAACTCGGTTTGGTAAAAGGCACAAACGAATATCGGAACCTCAAGCGTTTTAACGGCTTAGAGGAGCGCAAAGAAATTTTGGTGCTTCGCTACGATGCACAGCTCTATTTTGCCAATGCAAATCACTTCCGAGAAACCATAGAAAAGGCGGTAGCTCGGAAAGGAAAAGGATTAAAGTTATTCGTTTTAAATGCTGAAAGTATGAGTACGATTGACTCAACGGGTGTGAATACTTTGTATGAATTGGTAGAGGAGCTTCGTAAAAATGGTGTAGAAACCTATCTAGCGGGTGTCATTGGACCTGTACGAGATGTCCTTTACCGAACGGGCGTAATGCAAAAGATCGGCGAAGACCACTTTTTTCTGGACATTCCCTATGCAATTTCTACCTTTGAACAACAGCAGCGTTCGTTAGACCAGCGTTATGCCACACAAACCAATTTTCGATAACTAAAAAAACAACAAACACCTTTTACATGGAAATCAGACAGTTTTACGACAAAGGACTTGCACACGCTTCTTATGCGATCATAAGTCAAGGCGAGATGGCAGTTGTTGACCCTGCCCGCGACCCAAAACCCTACTACGAGTTTGCCGAAACCAACAAGGCAACAATCAAGGCAGTCATTGAGACGCATCCGCACGCGGACTTTGTGAGTAGCCACCTCGAAATTCATCAGACCACAGGCGCGACCATTTATGCCAGTAAGTTAATCGGCGCAGATTATCCTCACCAAGGATTCGACGAGGGTGACAGCATCAGCATAGGCGGAACGCAGCTTAAAGCAATCAACACACCCGGGCATTCGCCCGACAGTATTAGTGTCGTTTTGGTGGATGAAAAAGGCGAAAATCACGCCGTATTTACGGGAGATACCCTCTTTGTTGGCGACGTAGGAAGACCTGACCTCCGCGAAAAAGCGGGTAATATGACCGCAAAACGCGAAGAGCTTGCCCGATCGATGTACCACTCGACCCGCGAAAAACTAATGACCTTAAAAGATGAGGTGCTGGTTTATCCTGCGCACGGGGCGGGTAGCCTTTGCGGAAAAAGCCTAAGTCCTGACTTGTTTAGTACGATTGGACGGGAACGCCAGGAAAACTACGCACTCTCGGAAATGAGTGAAGATAAATTTGTGGATACGCTGCTTGATGGGCAGCCATTTATTCCAAAATATTTTGGGTATGCCGTTGGTGTGAACAAAGGTGGAGCCAAAAAGCTCGAAAAAAGTTTGGCGGCGGTTCCGCGCCTTCCCGCTCAGGCAACGCTTCGGCCTAACGTAATCGTTATTGATGCGCGCCCCGAGGCGGAGTTCAAGAAGGGGCATTTACCCAACGCCATTAACTTACAAAACGGTGGTAAATTTGAAACCTGGCTGGGGTCGATTGTAAGCCCTGAAGAGAAATTTTATCTTATCGCACCTACGGAAGAGCTTCGCGAAGAGCTGATTTACAAAACCTCAAAAATTGGTTATGAAACTAATATCGCGGGCGCACTCGTGGCTCCTGAGCATCTTCCGGCGACCTCAGAAACCCTGAATTTAGACGATGTCCGCCAGAATCCATCCAAGTACAACATCGTGGATATTCGTAATGTGGCCGAATATACGGACGGAGGTTTCTTTGAAAGCGAGGTAAACATTCCC
>CAZNAK010000093.1:0-8136 GCA_964570645.1 uncultured Cytophagales bacterium
AAGTTCACGGGTATAAGTATCTTTGACAAAATTGCACTTTTTCAAGCAGACAGGATAGTGGGATGCCGATAAGGTGGAGTGGCAATGAAGGATAATTTTACGTGAACCAGCCTCCGCTAAGGTCACTTCCAAAGGGGGGAAGGTCTAGTAACTGTGTGAATAGCTCTTCCATTTTAGCGGGGATTTATTTCCCCCAAATTTAGCAAATTCCTGAAAATCCCAGTTGAACCAAGAGGGTTTTAGCGACTGCACGTATGTAATTTCATTTCTCCATTTTTTGAGTTATAAAGTCGTAAACTATTCTAACTCGAACTGACGAAAGTGATGTTTAAAATGTCCTGCATGAAATTTTAACCACTCTTCGCCCGAGAACGCGCCCCCGATAGGGTGATTAATGGTCTTTTCGGGATTATTAGCAAAGAAATTGATCGCTTTTTCGAGGCTTTCCGTGAGCTTGGCTGTTGCTTCCTCGAGCGAGGAAAAACGATAGGGCGGTGGGTCTTTCGGGACAGGACCGACACGAAAATTCTTAGGGAAGTTTCCCGATAAAACCATTGCGCGTGCCGTAGGAAGCTCGTCGGGGGGAGTGAGAATTGGGGCTTCTCGGTAGCTTGCAGAGTATCGTACAATACCGCCGAGGTGCTCAATCATGTGCTGTGCTGTCATGCATCCCCAAGAGGGTGTGGTATTGGCTTGTAATTTATTTAGAAGTAACGGTACTTTTTCTTGGAGGTACTGAAGATGTGTTGTTTCCATGAACGTTATTTAAAATCTTACGTTGAAAAGTACGAAGAAAAAGTAAAAAAATGACCATGTTCAATAGCATCCCTCGCCTGCTCTTTTTTTGTTTGGCATTCCTTTTTGGCACGATTTCGCTGGCTCAGCCGACCTCCAAAACGATCATGGTGACTGTCAAGCACGGGAGCGCAGAGGACGAGATTAAAAATTACTTCAATCAGAATGGCTTGGCGGTCTCTCGACCCTTCCAACGTTTTGAGCAGACAGATCCCGATACAGGCGTTCCTTTAGCCACCAAAAGCGGTGTTTATTTAGGGGATTATTGGCGTGTGGAGCTACCCAAAGCGTCCAGTGTGCAGGCGTGGATCATAAAGTTGAGGCGCGAACCCTGGGTTAAAAATGCAGAGTACGATCTGGGATATGCCTTGCTAAACAATACTTACACCCCTAATGATTCCAACTTAGGTAGTCAATGGTATTTGAATACGGCGCATTTTCCTGAGGCTTGGACGATCTCAAAAGGGGACTCAAACTTTGTGGTAGGCATTGTGGATACAGGCATTGAGCCTGCACATCCTGACCTTAGTGCTAATATTTGGGTGAATGCCGTGGAGGTAAACGGAGTAGCAGGCGTGGATGATGACCAGAACGGCTACACAGATGACTTATCAGGATTTAATTTTGCTCAGTCCGGGGGAAATCATGACGGTCAGGGACATGGTTCGTTTGTAGCTGGTGTTACAGGCGCGGTAACGGATAACGTAACGGGCATCGCAGGCAGTGGATTTGACTGTCAAATGATGTCGCTCCGCGTGTATAATAGCACCAACGGACGACTTAGCGGCACACTAGAGGCAGTACTTTATGCCGCACAGAACGGTGCAAAAATTATCAATCTGTCACTAGGACGTTCGGGCTTTCCCGCCGACTGGGAAGAAGATATATTCAATTACGTTATCTTGGATAAGGATGTGCTGGTTATTGCGGCGGCGGGGAATAGAGCACAAAATACGGCTGCTCCTGAAGAGGATTTTTATCCTGCTTCCTACAAAAACGTGCTTAGCGTAGGTGCCATAAACTCGTCAAAACAGCGTGCGGGGAACTACGTGATTAGCTCCAAGATGGATATTGTTGCACCGGGCTTTGGGATTTATAGTACCTATCCAACTTGGGCAGGAACGGGCGGATACCTGACCGCTAATGGCACCTCATTCGCTGCCCCGCTCGCGGCGGGTGCTGGTGTTTTGGTGCGCTCCACCTTCCCGCAGCTTTCGGCAAGGCAGGCAAAAGAGCTGATTCGTGTGACAACCGACGACCACTACGGCTTTGGCTCCAATGCCAGTTACGAAGGGTACTTTGGAAAGGGTAGTTTGAATGCCCATCGTGCCCTTACCTATGAAGACTCCGCTATTTCGGTACGCCTAGAGGACTTTGAACTTCTGGACGTTACCTCAATCAATGACAGTACTTACGAGCTTACCGTTTATGTTGACTTCATTAACTTTCTGAACTCCGTTTCAAGGCTTTCAGTGATGGCTTCCCCTGAGTTAAATTCGGTTACGATGGTTGATAGTCTGATTTCGGTGGCGCAGCTTTCGATGGGTGAGCATTGGGAAGATCAGGTATTTCGTTTTCGTGTTCATTGCGATCAGTTGGGGCAAGATATTCGCCTTCGTCTTGACTACTCAGGCAAAGACAGCCTTTACACAGATTATGAATATCTTGACGTTCCCGTAGATCGAAATTACTTGCGGGCACGCATGAACCAATTTGACTTTGCCCTGACAAACATTGGACGCATGGGGTATCTGGACGCAAACTACTTTGAAGGGTACGGAATGTACTTTGGAGGAAACCTTATTGCCCGTGAGGCAGGACTTTTTGTGGCCGCATCTCCAGCGAAGGTCTCGGACGGGCTACTCGAAGATTATGCAAATAACATTTTAAGTCAAGATTTTACGGCAGATACAACCAAATTCAACCCTTCGCTAAGACTGGTCTCTACCCAGCTAGCACTGCGGGAGCTTCGTGCAGCCTACACGGATACCTTGGCTGCGAATCCTATCGGCGTTCAGGTTCGGGAGCGTATCCGAGCATGGGATCAGACGA
Organism: uncultured Cytophagales bacterium; assembly: GCA_964570645.1. Taxonomy (GTDB): domain Bacteria; phylum Bacteroidota; class Bacteroidia; order Cytophagales; family Bernardetiaceae; genus DAISIL01. The sequence continues at coordinate 2,848 of CAZNAK010000093.1, forward strand.
ATAACGATAATTATCTCATCTGGGAGTATGAAATTACGAACGCAGCTACACAAACGCTGGACTCACTTCGGATCGGAATATTCTGGGATTTTGATCTCCCCAGTGACGCGCTTGAAAACGTAGCAGGTTGGGACAATGTGGATGACTTTGGGTACGTGCGTAATGCCGATAGTACGCTTTGGTTTGCGGTGAAATTACTAAATGCGGATTCTTTGGGAGTTACACCGCGTTTTAAGGGCGTAAACCTAGATATTGCGGCTTACCCCCATGACCCTTATGATGGTGATGGTTTTACTTCTTCGGATAAATTTCATTTACTCAGCAACACCATTACAAGCGAAACGACTTCAGGGAATATTTTTATAGCCTCAGGTGCGCACTTCACGAACTGGCAGGCGGGTCAAACCAAGACCTTACAATTCCTTATTGTGGGAGACACCAGTTACCAGCGCCTCAAAGAGGCGTTTGTACAAGAAATTTCGGTTAGTGCCTCAGGCTTGATTCAGGTATTAGAAGATACGCAAACGACAGATTTTATCTTTCAGCGTTCAGGAATCCTTCTAGGAGACATAACGGTCAACTTTTCCGTGTCAGGAACGGCGGAAGCCAGTGATTACGTGCTCAGTGGCGCGACCATGAACTTTGATGCGAGTACACAAAAAGGAACCGTGGTGATCCCTGAGGGGCAGAGTGAGGCCGTGATTCGTCTGACCCCCACGCCCGATACAGACATAGAGCCTGATGAGACCATTATTATGACGATTTTACCATATTAAAAGTAGGAAGTCTTTCGTTTCACGTTTTTTTTATAAATTAGAAGCATGGAAATTTATCTCGAAAATATTAAGTGTGGTGGGTGCGGAAACAGCATCGCCAACGCGATTACGGCATTTGAAGGTATCACGGATGTAAAAGTTTTTCCTGAAGAGAATAAAGCTATTCTTTCTGGCGAAGGCTTTGATCTTGATGCAATTCTCGAAAAAATGAAGCAACTGGGTTATCCACAAGCGGGGGAAAACAATCTCATGCACAAGGCAAAATCGTATGCCTCCTGTATGGTAGGACGGGTAAATGCTCCGAAGTAATTTAGGTGTTTTCGCATAAACCATGCTTTCGGTAGGAACCAAAAGCGAGAGGATAGGTGACGTTATCGCTTTTCGGTAAGCTAACTGTGGGACGCAACCAATAATTTATTTTATTTGGTATTATTTAAAAAGTAAGAAAACCTTAGAAGTGTTAATGATTTACCCGAAATTAAATGTAAAAAATCTATTGTTTGGTATGAATTTTCTATATTGGTAAATAATCAAAAAACAAATTGGAGGTTTCCCCAACTATCATCGCTATTGTCAACCAGAAAGGCGGGACAGGCAAAACTACCACCACCGTCAATCTGGGAAGTGCTCTAGCACAACTGGGTAAAAAAGTATTACTCATTGATTTGGATACACAAGGAAGCCTGACTTATTACTTGGGGATCAAACAATATCAATACTCGCTTTCGGAAGTGCTTATGGGAGAAAAAACACTCCAGCAAACGATTATCCGAAAAGAAAATATGGATGTTGCCCCAACTGGTGTGGAGCTAGCCGACGCACAACTTGCCCTAGCCGGAAAAGACCGTAGGGAATATGTTTTGAAAGGCATTCTGGCACGAGAGGCACAAAATTATGACTTCATCTTAATTGATAGCTCTCCAGCCCTCTCGCTGCTTACCGTAAATGCGCTCGTAGCGGCAGATTTTACACTAACGCCTGTGTTGCTTAAAGTACTAAGTGTACAAGGACTTGGTCTCGTAATCCAGACCATAGATCGTGTAAAAGGCAGTCTAAATTCATCATTGCGAGCCTTGGGTGTACTGCCTGTAATGGTAGATACAAGAAAAAGTGTAACGCAGGAAGTGTATAATTTCTTGCAGGAAAATCTTGGACTGAGGCTTCTCAAAAGCTATATCCCAGATGATGAGTGTGCCATTGAAGCACCCTCCTTCGGCGAAAGCATCATCCAATACGCGCCCGAAAGCCAAAGTGCTAAAGGGTATCAGGTATTAGCAATGGAAATTCTAACGCTAATACAATTTAAACAATAACGAATCAAGAACCAGTCAACTCTCTTAATTATGGCGTTAGGAAATAATATTAACAAAGATAGCTTGATTCCCAATGGGGATTCAACAAACGGACATGTTAGGAACGAATGTGAGCAGCTAAGAGCAGCAACACAGCAATTCATGCCGATGCTTGAGTTAAATGCAGATGGAATTATTCAATCTGCCAATCTACTCTTTGAACAGTTTACCGGCTATACGAACGAAGAACTCATAGGTAAAGCGGAGAAAGTACTTCACCCGACCCCGTTTTATAAAAATGGGCATCGTGAGAGTGCATGGGAGATTGTAAACAAGGGCGAAACCTACTTCGGAAAAGTAAAATTCCAAACTAAAGAAGGGCAGGAACGCCCCGCAGAGGTCTCGCTCGTACCCATTAAAGGCGATTCTGGTAATCCGGAGAAGGTATTTATGCTTGTTAAGGGGGAAAATACAAGAACCAACGATGAGGCTACGGGCGAAGTCTTTGAGCGTATCATAAATAATGCTCCCGCCGTAATTTACAGAACAGAGCTTACGGAAGAGGGACTACCTTATTTTACCTATTTGAGTGATCACTTCGAAGTGATTTTTGGCTACACAGCCGAGGAAATCAAAGAAACGCCATCAAAGTACTGGGAATTGATTCATCCCGATGACTTAGATAAGTTTCGGGCAGAAATTGATAAGTCTGTCAAACAACGAGAGGGGGTAAGCATTGACCTTCGTATTCTGACCAAAGATGGGAGGTCTAAATGGATCAAGCTGGAGTCTCAAGTTAACCCTGCGCAAGAGAAATACGAGTCTTTCGGGATTATTCGAGATGTTACAGAACGAAGGCTGGTACAAGAGCAGCTTAAGGAAAGTGAGCAACGGCTTTACGAAGTACAGAAAGTAGCTCAGTTAGGTACCTTTGACTGGGATGTGGTGAATGATACCATGAACTGGAACGATGTACTTTTTGAGATGTGGTCTGTTTCCAAAGGCGAAGAACTGAATATCGAGTCCTACCTCAGACGCGTTCATCCAGAGGATGCAGATGAGGTGAAAGGAATCTTACAAGCCAGTATGGGTGCAGGGCAACCAACCTATGAGGCAAACCATCGCATCATTACAGAAAAAGATGAAACTAGATTCGTTGAGGTTATCGGTAAGATAAATCGTGATAGCTCAGGAAACTCTGTTCAGATCATTGGTACTGTAAGAGATATTACACAGTATAAAAAAGCTCAGTTAGAAGCACAAAAAGAACGTGAGCGTTTTGAGCTGGCTATCGAAAATACTAATGAGGGAATCTGGGACTGGGATCTCAGAACCAACGAAGTGGTCTTTTCAGATCGTTGGAAATCTATGTTGGGTTATGCGCCCGACGAGGTGGATGATGCCTTTAGTAGCTTTGAACGCCTTGTGCATCCCGACGAACTAGCAGATCTAAAGCAAAAGCTACAAGACTATCTAAGTCAGAAAGTAAATTCGTATTGGCACCTGATCCGCATGCGGCACAAAGACGGCTCCTACCGAGTTATTGAGATTATCGGTAAAGCTTATTTCGATGACGAGGGAAATCCGTATCGAATGGTGGGGGCACATACTGATATCACGGAACAAAAAGAGCGGGAAGAGGAATTAGCGCAAACGCGTCGTTTTTATCGTGATATAGTGGATAAAGTTGGTAACGTGATTTACGTACGCGATCGCCAAGGAAAGTTCACACTAATCAATCAGGCATATCGCAACACCTTTGGTGTAAAAGATGAGGATATCGTTGGAAAAACGGACTTTGACGTATTTCCAGAAGAGGTGGCTAAAGACTTTGCACGTGTGCACAAAGCTCAACTAGAGTCTGGGGAGACACAAAAACGCGAAGAAACTGTTCCAACACTTGAGGGAGAGAAGTCATACTTTACAGTTAAGTCCCCGCTAAGAGATGAGAATGGTGATGTATATGCCATTGTAGGGGTGTCCGCAGATATTTCTGATCTTAAAGCCAAGGAGAAAGAAATACGCCAGAATCAACAGATATTTGAAACGCTCATCAAATACTCGCCTGCATCTATTGCCATGTTTGATGATAAGATGAATTATCTCATCGCCTCAGATAGCTGGATCGCAGACTATGATCTAGAAGGGAAAGAAATTGTAGGGAAACCGCATTACGAACTACATCCTGATTTACCTGAAGAGTGGAAAGAAGCGCACCAGGCTGTACTTGGAGGAGAAACTTTAGAGTCTAAGAAAGACATTTACATTGCTCCAGACGGGAGAAAAGAATACGTACGTTGGAAATTACAGCCTTGGTACAATGCCGATGGAACCGTAGGAGGAATTATCAACTTTGCGCAATTTATCACCGAGCAAGTTGAGGCAGAAGAGGCACTTCGAGAAACGAACCGTGTAATCCAAAATAGTTCTGTGATTGCCTTCCGTTGGATGGCCGACGACGACTGGACCGTCTTGAGTGTGACAGAAAACATCAATCAGTTCGGTTATGACTCAAGTTCCCTGATCAATAATAAAACTACATACAGACGTATAGTCCACCCAGAGGATATCGACAGAGTAGGACAAGAAGTGACCGATTATGCCGAAAAAGGTATAGACGAATTAGAGCTTGAGTATAGAATACTTACAAAAGACAATCAGGTACGCTGGGTAAACGAACTTTCGAAGGCGATCCGTAATGGTGCAGGTGAGATCGTCAATTACGAAGGCGTTGTTATTGACATTACGGAAAGATATAAACTGCAAGAAGAAATTCGTGAAAACGCAGACTACAACCGTAAATTGTTCACAGAGTCAAAAGACGGTTTAGTCGTACTTACAGACGGGGTATATACTGACTGTAACCCAATGGCTGTTGAACTTTATCAGCTCGGTAGTAAAGAAAACGTATTAGGTAAGAACCCACTCGATGTCTCGGCAACTACGCAGCCTGATGGAACACCTTCTGCCGAGAAAGCGGGAGAAATGATCGCATTAGCGCAAGAAAAGGGATCACATACATTTGAGTGGCTGCACCAACGACCTGATGGAGAGCAGTGGTTCGGAAATGTACAGTTGAGTGTGTTAAATCCGGCGGCAGGTAAGCAGCAGCTATTTTTTACACTACGTGATATTACGAAGGAGAAAAACAGTGAAAAACGCCTGCGTAGGCAAAATCAAATGCTCAATCAGTTAATCACTGACGAAGATATTGAAGCGGG
>CAZNAK010000094.1:0-6680 GCA_964570645.1 uncultured Cytophagales bacterium
TATGTAAAGCAATCTTCTTTTTTTCACATATTGCTGATTATACAATAAACCACTCAATTCCGAAACCCAAGTAAGCAGCCAGTTTAAATAAAAACTGCAAGTGAAAGTTTTCTGAATAGTGTTCTAAGGTATCAAAGGTACGTAAGCTATCCTCCAGAAAGCTGTAAAGCTGCGGCTGTTCGGTTTCTTCACGGACACTTTTATAGAGGACTTCGGCCAGAAAAAGGGCAATACTGGTTTTTTTAATCTCAAAAGGGATCTCACTGTAAGTGTATGCGACCTTAGCCTCCCGAATCTGCTGGATGTCGCGGTTTTCGCGTTCCGTTACCAAGAGGTCAAGCTGTGTCAGGGGCTGATAAAAGGCGATGGTGGATTTTTTCCTACGTATTCCTTTAATCATGTAACTACGTATGCCAAATCTTTCAGTAAAAATTCGGCAGATGATCGACGTTTCTTTATACTTAAAAAACGTAAAGACGATACCCTTTGTCTTGTGTGTAGTCATGACTCGTTCACAAAGCTACTCATTTTACAGCGCGACGTATCGAGCCATCTCAAGAAATTCTGGTCTCGGACAGCGACCTACCTACTTTTTTTTAGGATAACCTCAATCCAAAGTGAGTACTTGTCACCCAGGGAAAGTCCAACACGCATATTTTTCGTGCTCAGACAAGCCGAGAAAGTGCACAGAAATACACTTGGGGGATTACACCGACCCTATTAGCATTTATTAACCTTATTGCTTCAATTAACTATTTTTTTAAACAAAAAGAAGTAGCAAAAGCCTACATTTATACCATTGCTTATTTCTACTTTCTCATGAAGGAATTTTTACAAAATCGTGTTGAGGACATTTTTTCGCAAGAACTAGCTGATATACAAGGAATTGACAAACGTACTAAACCAGAAAATTGGCAGCTATCGCCATGGGCGGTACGGCAATACATTCTTGGGGGTAAGCTACCTAACGGCAAAGAAATCACCCCTAAATACATCGGTAGCCCAAAAAAAATTGAGTTAGCCATTGCAACGTTAGTAACAGACCGTGCGTTGCTGCTCATAGGTGTACCAGGAACTGCCAAAAGTTGGCTTGCTGAGCACCTTGCTGCTGCCATTAGTGGAACCTCTGCTTTACTTGTTCAGGGTACGGCAGGTACAAGCGAAGAGGTGATGCGGTACAACTGGAATTATGCACGCTTGCTTTCGGAAGGACCTTCTGAAAATGCTTTAGTGCCAAGTCCAGTGATGCGGGGGATGCAAGAAGGTAAAATCGTGCGAATCGAAGAGTTAACACGGATACCTTCAGAAGTTCAGGATACATTAATCTCAATGTTATCTGAAAAGCTGCTCCCCATTCCAGAGTTGCGAAGCAGTGTGAGTGCCAAACGTGGCTTCAACCTTATCGCAACGGCCAACGAGCGCGATAAAGGCGTACATGAATTATCCTCGGCACTTAAGCGGAGGTTCAATGTTGTACAAATGCCCTTACCCGACTCTTTGGAAGAGGAAGTTGATATTGTGCAAATGCGGGTCGCGCAACAGCGAGAGTCGTTACAGATCCCCGCCCAAAACGCGCCCGAAGAAGAAATTCGCCGTTTAGTGACGGTATTTCGCGAACTCCGCGAGGGGAAAACCCTTGATGGAATGCACAAACTTAAACGTCCTACGGGAACGCTTAGTACAGCAGAAGCTATTTCGGTGATGAACAACGGTTTATCGCTAGCAGCACATTTTGGTGACGGTGAACTCAAGGTTAACGACTGGGTTTCGGGGCTTAAAACGGCAATCATTCAGGACACATCCAAAGACCCTAAAGCGTGGGAAGAATACCTTGAAATTGTTGTTCGCCACAGAAAAAACTGGAACGATTTCTATGCAGCTTGCCAAGAACTAGGGAGCTAATTAGATAAAATCAAGATAAAATTTTTCATTATCTCAAAACAGTTTGGGATAATTTTAATTATACGAAAAGGCAAAGAAAAAGTTTCATTGCCCTTTTTGATCTCTTTTAAAGTTCTACTAACTTTACATTGGTATTAACCTAACTTTAATTTTTCATTAACCACAAATCACCATGAAACGAGGTTTACTTATCAGTACGCTGTTGGTGTTGTTCGGTGCATTCTCAGCCTTTGCACAGGACATGACCATAAGCGGTACGGTGTTGTCCGCTTCCGATAACCAGCCATTACCAGGCGTATCGGTTGTAGAGAAAGGGACAACCAACGGAACACAAACTGACTTTGACGGGAAATACACCCTCAAAGTATCTGGAAATGCGACAACCTTAGTAATTAGTTACTTCGGTAAAACACAAGAAGTGGCAATCAACGGACGTAGTGTCGTCGATGTCACTTTTGAAGATGCTGTCACAACAACGGAAGTCGTTGTAACAGGCTATCAAACGGTAACCAAAGAAAAGTCAAACATTGCGGCTTCTGTAGTAAACGCAGAAGAAACCATCCGTAACCGTCCGAACGTATCTGTTGCCCAGACACTATCTGGACAGGTAGCAGGTTTGAACATTACAACTTCTAACGGTCAGCCAGGTGGTAACTCTACGATCAACCTTCGTGGGGTAGGATCACTTAACGGTGAGACTGAGCCACTCTTCATCATTGACGGGGCGCGTGTGGACGAGGACAACTTCCGTAGTTTGAACCCGAACGAGATTGCAACGGTAAACGTACTCAAGGATGCGGGTGCAACGGCAATCTACGGTAACCGTGGTGCAAATGGTGTGGTCATCATCACTACAAAAAGCGGTAATTACGGCTCTGGCTTAAGTTTCAACTACACAGGGCAAGTTCGTTTAACTTACCTTCAGGATCAGGACTACGATCTTATGAACTCTCAGGAGCAGCTTACACTCGAAAGAGAACGTGGGGTAGGACGCGGTGCTGGTTTGAGCGACGCTGAAATCGCAGCAGCTACTACGACTGACTGGGCAGACTTCTTCTTTGATGCGGGGATTTCTCAGACGCACAACCTTGAGATCTCTAACGGTAAGGAAAATATGAGAACGTTTACTTCTATCGGTTTTACTGATCAGGATGGTGTTCTTGAAGCTTCTGACCTTCAGCGTTACAACTTACGTAATAACATCTCAGGTAAATCCGAAAACGGTAAGCTCAATTACTCTTTGAATACAAACGTCAACTATTCAAAGTCTAATGAGCCTAACTCTATTGGTTCTGGCGCGATCAACCGTAACTTGGTATTGGGTGCATTTATCTCTGTGCCTTACATCTCTCCAGATGACTACACAAACGGTGAAGACTTACTTTCTCCATTGAGCTTTGCAAACACGCCATTATTCTTGATGGATCGTCTTCGTACATACACACGTCGTGAGAGCGAGCTTAAGGCGATCGCTAGTTTTGACCTTTCTTACGAAGTCACGGAAGGCTTAACTGCACGTGTACAAGGTGGTGGTGACTACACAGACGTTAAACTTCTTCGGTCAGAAGGACCTGAGTCTTTCAACGCATTGCTTTTTGCTCAGACGGGTAACAATACACCAGGCTTTGTGCAGCAGTTTTCAACGCAGTCATTCAACTACAACGCGTTGGCGAGCTTGACGTACACCAAGGAAATTGACAAGCACAGCTTTACCGTAGGTGCTTACACTGAGGTGATCCGTGGTTTTTACGACCAATTCGGTTTCTTCGGTGAGGGTCTTAACCCTAAAACATTCTCTCCTGGTGACGGGGCAGGTTATGTAGATGACAACACAGCAAACGACTTCTTCGTAGATACAGGTTCTGCTACTAAGCGTGAAGCAGGCTTATTCTCATACTTCTTCTCGGGTGACTACGACTACGATACGCGCTTTGGTGCAGGTGTAACGCTTCGTCGCGATGCCTCTTACCGATTTGCAGAAACCAACCGTTGGGGTACATTCTACTCTGTTAGTGGTCGTTGGAACATCCACCGTGAGGCATTCATGGACAACTTGAATGCAATCAACGTCTTGAAACTCCGTGCTTCTTGGGGTAAAACAGGTAACCAGCGTATTCAAGCTATTGCAGGACAATTCGCGCCATTTATTGCGGGTGCTAACTTCCTTGACCTTTATGGCACAGGAGCTGGCTACCAAGGACTCCCGGGACTTGCTGTATCACAAATTGGTGAGAGTGACTTGCGTTGGGAAGAAATCGACCAAGGTAACATTGGTGTAGATCTAGAGGCATTCGAGTCTCGTTTGCGTGTTAACTTAGATGCTTACATCAAGCGTACGACAGGTGTTTACCTTTCGGCTCCAATTTCTCCGCTTACTGGTTTTACTAATTTGAGCCGTAACTTTGGTGAGCTTGAGAACCGTGGTTTTGACTGGACGGTCGCTTATGACATCCTTCGTGAAGAAGTTGACGGTATTGGCCTGACATTCCAAGTTGTGGGTAACTACAACAAGCAAGAGGTCATTGATCTACCACAAGAGGATGGTGAAGAAATTCTCGACGTACTCAGTGGACTTCGTGAAGGAGGTATCTTGAATGAGTACTACGTGTATCGTTATGCGGGCGTAAACCCAGAGAACGGTAACGCACTCTTCTTGACAGCTGACGGTGAGACTACTGAAAACCCTGACGTAGTAAATGACCGTGTTTGGTTGAACCAAAACATTTACCCAGATGTACAGGGTAGTTTCTCAATCAACTTAGACTACAAAGGTCTCTTCTTGCAGACGCAGTGGAACTATGTACTGGGTGTGGATCGCTTTGACTTTGACTACTCGGACTTCGTTGATCCGACTTCTATCGGTCAGTTCCGTCACTCGCGTGACCTCTTAGATGCTTGGACTCCTGATAACACAGACGGCAGCCTTCCATCTTTGGATGCTAGCAACCAAGCGTTGATTCCAAACTCCGATTTCTTCATTTTTGATGCAAGCTACCTGCGATTACGTTTCATCAGCTTGGGTTATAACTTGCCTAAGTCAATCTTAGAGCCAGCTAAACTTACCTCAGCTAGCGTATTTGTTAACGCAGAAAACTTAGTGACCTTCACTGAGTGGAGAGGATTTGACGCAGAGTCATTGAACCCATCAGGTTCACGCCTCTACCCGTCGCCTCGCGTAATTTCTTTTGGTCTTGAAGTTGGATTCTAAAAAAAACAGCAAATCATGAACTATAAATTTAAATTTCCCATTTTTTTGTTGTCCGCTTTCCTCTTTTGGGGGTGTGACAACGTGATTGATCTCGAACAACCAGGTCTCCTTACGGACGACCGTGCCTTTGAGACGGTACAAGACATAAATGATGGTATGTTGGGTGCATTTAACCAGCTAGACCATTCGTCACAGATCCAGTTTAACTCGGTATTTACCGATGAAATCTCTATTGGTTTTGACAACGGTGGACAGGGTGTTCAGACGGAGTATAACTTCATCAACAACCCAAACACTACTGCTCCTGCGGTATTTTGGCAGGATTTCTATCGCGCTATCAACTTTGCTAGCCGTGTAATCGAAGCACGTGACCTTGTAACGCCAGAAGAAGGCGAGGAAGCTGCATTTAACAATGCAATTGGTCAGTGCCATGCTATCCGTGCTTATTCGCACCTCATGCTGCAATCCTACTTTACACAGGACATGAGTGACGACAACGCCTTAGGAGTTATTGCAGTGGATTACATAGCAGCGACAAACGCAGCTCCTAATCGTAACACAAACGGGGAGGTTTATGCAGCGATTGAAGCAGATTTGACAGCCGCAGCAGCTTTAATTTCAGCTTCACAGAATGATCGTGCTTTCTTTACTCAGGATGCACTTACTGCAATTCGTGCGCGCATGGCGGCTTATCGTCAGGATTACGGAACAGCCAATACGCTGGCAACACAGCTTTTGGCAAGCTATCCGATTTCTAGCCGTTCGGAGTATGTTGATATGTTCTTAGACAACACAGATGGAGAGATTATCTTCAAATTGGAACGTACCATCGGTGACTCTTACGACGCTCAAGGTAATACAGGTTCTCCTGCTGCCAACGGTTGGGCGGGTGCAAACTACGCTTTTGTAGGTCCAGACATCAACGGCTCACCTTACTTTGAGATGGGACGTACATTGTTCAACTTACTCGATCCTAATGACGTGCGTTACAGCGTGAACGTTAGTCCAGCATCAGTATTCGATCCTAGCTATCCGAACACGACAGCAGCGGACTTCCGTAACCTGGACATCATTCCAGTAAACAAGTACCGGGGTTCGGAGGGTCAGCCTTTAATGAACGACCTGAAGATCTTCCGTTCTTCGGAAATGTTGTTAATCGCAGCAGAAGCACAGGCTTCTACGGGTAACTTGAGTGGTGCAGCTTCACTTGTCAAACAATTACGTGACGCTCGCTTTGGATCAAACACGCCTACGCTTTCTTTTGGTAGTGAGCAAGAAGCACTTGGTGTCATCATGGATGAGCGACGTATAGAGTTAGCCTTTGAAGGACACCGTTACGTTGATCTTCGTCGTTTGGGGTTACGTGCTGGCCGTAGCCTTGACCGCGATCCATTAGATTGCGCAATTAACAGCGCGTGTGACCTTCCCCTGACTAGCCCACTTTACACATTCCCAATTCCTTTTGTGGAGTTGCGTGTAAATGGAAACATTCAGCAGAATCCTGGTTACTAAACACCTTTATCTCTTTTGATAAGAGGTAATCAAAAACGCCTTCCTTCTCTACATGAGG
>CAZNAK010000094.1:6690-8101 GCA_964570645.1 uncultured Cytophagales bacterium
CTTATGAAGTTACTACACATTACCCTTTTCTGGGCACTGGCGGTCATGGCGACCTTTGCCCAAAAGAAAGAAATCACCATAGAAGCGATCCACAGTTATGAACTCTATGCCCGTTCTGTGGGCGGCATAAACTGGATGAAGGACGGCGGATTTTACACCGAGCAACGCCAAAACACCATTGTAAAAGTCAATGTAGAGACAGGAGAAGCCGTAGCAACGCTTTTTGATGGCGATGAAGTAAATCCAAAAGTTAGTGTTGACGCTTACAGCCTAAGTGCCGATGAACAAAAGCTCCTCATTCAGACGGAGCGCGAATCCATCTACCGTCGTTCGTTTAAAGCCAACTATTACCTCTATGACTTGAAAAGTAAAGAGTTCCAAGCCTTGTCTGAGGGCGGTAAACAGTCTTACGCAACCTACTCACCTGATGGGAAAAAAGTGGCTTTTGTAAGAGATAATAACCTTTTTGTGACTGACCTTAGTACAAACAAAGAAAAGCGCGTCACGGGCGACGGTAAGTTCAATTATGTCATCAACGGAAGTGCCGATTGGGTTTATGAGGAAGAGTTTGGCTTTGCTAAGGCGTTTTATTGGTCTCCAGATAGCAAGAAAATTGCCTATTACCGCTTCGACGAAGAACTCGTCCGTGAGTACAATATGCAGATGTGGCCGCAGGATATGAAAAACCCATATCCCAAAGACTATCGCTTCAAATACCCAAAGGCGGGAGAGGATAACGCTAAGGTTTCCCTCTTTGTGTATCACCACGACAAAGATCAGGTCGTAGGACTCGATATTGGCATTGCAGACGATATTTATATTCCGCGTGTGCAATGGACAAATGACGCGAACCTCGTCTCGTTCAAAAAAATGAATCGTCTCCAAAATAAATTGCAACACTATCATGCTAACGCAACTACGGGAGAGTCAACGTTGATTTATGAAGAAAAACAGCCCGATACGTATGTCGATATCGAATATTCCGATGACCTCATTTACCTCAAGGACGGAAAACACTTCGTTTGTACCTCGGAGCGTGATGGTTATAAGCACGTTTATCTCTACAAAATGGACGGAGAACTCGTTCGTCAGGTCACGACGGGAGCGTGGGAGATGTCAGAGTTTATTGGCATTGACGAGTCAGAAAAGACACCTATAATTTATTACCTCTCAACGGAGGACTCCCCGCTAGAGCGTCATTTCTATCAAATTAACCTCAAGGGAAAGAAGAAAGAAAAAATATCTGAAAAGGCAGGTACACATGGCGTGGATATGAGCCCAGACTTTTCGTATTACCTGCACTATTTCTCTAGCGCGACAACGCCAACAAAGGCCTCACTGGTCAAGACGGCTAAGCATGAGGTCATTAAGGTGCTTGAAGATAATAAAGCCCTTCAAAAAAACGTCGAGG
>CAZNAK010000095.1:0-8077 GCA_964570645.1 uncultured Cytophagales bacterium
CTACCTGCATCAAACTTTTGGGGTATTTTTGAGCAATAAGGAAGTGAATAAAGTGCTGTCTGACCCACTCCTCGGGGGTAAGGCTAACATATTTGCGTCGAACAATATCGAAAATGAGGGGTTTACCGTTTTTCTGTGTAAGTTGAGATGAAAAGCTTGGTAAATTTAATTCAAACATGGCACAATTTCGTTTTCCAAAACAGTCGGCTAAAGCTAAAGAAAAAAAGGCAATTATTGTTCGGGACTGGCTCGTACGTTACACGGGAACCCCGCTGGAGGAGTTCGGAGAATTTATTCTCCTGACAAACTTTTATAATTATCTTGAAATCTTTGCGGAACTTTATGGTGGAGAGGTTCGCGGGCGCGACAAGCCGATGCAAACCATAACGGCGGATAATATCACCTTTATAAACTTTGGAATCGGTAGCCCGCAGGCGGCTACGGTGATGGATCTGATTTCTGCTGTGGAACCCAAATCAGCGCTCTTCCTGGGAAAATGCGGCGGGCTAAAGAAGAAAAATAAGGTGGGAGACTTCATTTTACCTATCGCAGCAATCCGGGGCGAAGGTACAAGTAACGACTACATGCCTTCTGAGGTACCCGCCCTTCCTTCGTTCCGCTTACAGCGTGCCGTTTCGGAGGCTATTGCTGAGAATGGCTTCGACTATTGGACGGGAACGGTTTACACGACTAACCGCCGCGTTTGGGAACACGACGAAAGCTTCAAGAAATACCTCCGACGAACTCGCGCGATGGGAATTGATATGGAGACAGCAACAATTTTTACGGTTGGATTTATTAACGAAATCCCGCATGGGGCGTTATTATTGGTATCTGATATGCCAATGACTGACGAGGGTATCAAAACAAGTACGAGCGATAAAGGGGTAACAAAAAAGTTTGCGGTGCCGCACGTCAAGATGGGGTATGAAGCCCTAAAAGAAGTCGAGCTGTCAGGACAGTCCATGAAACACCTTCGATTTTAAATGATAGAATGTAAGCCTAAATCCAATGTTTTTATAATTCTTATTCTGGTAGAAGCCTTACTTTTATTGAGTATTGGCTACGGGGTACGCGCTATGCTTGAGGCGCAGAGTTTTATTGCGATGGGATTGGTTGCGGTGGTGAGTACGGTTTTTTTGGTGGTTTTGACCCGAATCGTTATCCTTTACCGAACGCTGATTGCCTCCAAGGGTAAAATCTCAGTAAAATACCATTTGCTAGGTCGGCAGCAGACCTTTCCAGTTGCTTCAATTCAAAAATGGGAAGAGGTAAAAGTTAAAACGAGTCGTAAAGACTCTTATCGGCAGCTAGTAGTTGACTTTGAGACGGGACAAGTCAAGCTAAGCTCGGCAGAGTTCACGAACTATGACCGGTTTCATGCTTTCCTCAGAAAGCAGGCAGGCAAAAAGCGGCAAGCCTGATGTATTTTACTTCACTGACCACCAAACAGGGGGTATTCTACTCTATTTTCCATGAATCTGATAACTTATTACTGCTCCCATAAATGGCCTTTTGGGGTCTTGAATTAGGCTTATTTTCCAATTTGATTAAGAAAAATCCTGATAAAATTGCTTTTTTTCTGTTAAGGTAGTACGACAAGATAGTTAAACACTTTTCTGGTCTCAATTTACTCATCTACTCAAAACCATCAAAAAGCGGGGTGCTACTTATACATAGTTTAAATAAAGGCGGTGAGTGCGCACAAAGCTTAAACAAAACGTCTAAATCCTGAATTTTGTAAGGCAAAATTGTTTTCTTAAATCGATTTATTTTCTTGGATAAATTCATAAATCAACATATCTTCGTTGACGAATTATGGGAATATTATTGATCCTTATCGGAGTAAGTTTAGTGTTGGCTGTCAGCTTTCTAGCGACCTTTTTTTGGTCAGTAAAGGACGGGCAGTTTGAAGATACACATACACCGAGCCTCCGAGTTTTATTTGACCAAGAAGACGATGAATACACTTCAGAACCAAACCCAAGTACAGAAGCCCTCGACGCGAAATCTGCGCGTTGAGCGTTTCCTGTACGACAACGAAATTGTCCGTAATTTTGCCTTCGCTACCACTTTCTGGGCAGTTGGTGGAATGATCTTTGGACTACTTGCTGCTCTACAGCTCACCCACCACATGTTTAATTTTGAGGTGGCTGAGATCACATTCGGTCGTATTCGACCGATTCACACCAACGCAATTATCTTTGCTTTTGTCGGTAACGGCTTCTTTGCAGGCTGTTATTACTCGATGCCACGCCTCCTAAAGACACCAATGTACAGTCGCTTTCTCGGAAAGTTTCATTTCTGGGGCTGGCAAGCAATCATTGTAGGGGCTGCTATAACGCTAATGCTCGGTTTTAATACGACAAAAGAGTACGCGGAGCTGGAGTGGCCACTTGATATTGCTATTGCAGTCGTTTGGGTAGCTTTCGGTATCAATATGCTGATGACTACGCTCAAGCGTCGTGAAAAGCACCTTTATGTTGCCATCTGGTTTTACATTGCCTCCTTCGTAACGGTTGCTTTGCTACATATCTTTAACTCACTCGCTTTGCCAGTCTCTTGGTTTAAGAGTTACTCTATTTATGCGGGGGTACAGGATGCACTCGTGCAGTGGTGGTACGGACACAATGCCGTCGCCTTCTTCCTGACAACTCCTTACCTCGGCTTGATGTACTACTTTGTACCCAAGGCAGCTAACCGACCTGTGTACTCGTACCGTCTTTCAATTATCCACTACTGGGCATTGATCTTTATTTACATTTGGGCGGGACCTCACCACTTATTATACACAGCTCTCCCCGACTGGGCGCAAGCACTCGGAACTGTATTTTCTTTGATGCTCATTGCACCATCTTGGGGTGGTATGTTGAACGGACTTCTAACCCTTCGTGGGGCATGGGATCGTGTCCGTCAAGACCCTGTTTTGAAATTCTTTGTCGTTGCCGTTACCGCTTACGGTATGTCAACCTTTGAGGGACCGATGCTCTCTTTCAAAACGTTCAACGCCATGTCGCACTACACCGACTGGACGATCGCCCACGTACACGTAGGAGGACTAGGTTGGAACGGTTTCCTTACCTTCGGTATGCTGTACTGGATGCTGCCACGCCTTTATGGTACGCGCTTATTCTCGCGCAAGCTCGCGGAAGCGCATTTCTGGATCGGTACCTTAGGTATCATCTTCTACGTTGTGCCGCTTTATGTGGCAGGCTGGACACAAAGCTCTATGTGGAAAGAGTTTACGGCGGAAGGCTTCTTGAAGTACCCTAACTTCCTGGAAACAGTAGTTCAAATTCTGCCAATGTATATGATGCGTGCCATTGGTGGTACACTTTACCTAGCAGGTGCTTTATTGATGGTGTATAACCTGATTCGTACCGTTCAACAAGGAAAACTGGTTAAGTTTGAAGAAGCTTCGGCTCCATCACTCAAAGAACAGAAGAAGGTACAAAAGGCACACGCTAAGCCAGGGCACTGGCACGGATGGATTGAGCGTCGCCCAGTTCAAATGTTCTTCTGGACGTTTGTAGCAGTTGCCATAGGTGGTTTTGTCGAGTATGTACCGACGGCAATCATCAAATCTAATGTACCTACAATTTCTGCGGTACAACCTTACACACCGCTAGAACTCACCGGAAGAGACCTCTATATGCGTGAAAACTGTAACGTTTGCCACTCCCAGATGATTCGACCATTCCGTTCCGAGACCGAACGCTACGGCGAGTACTCCAAGGCAGGCGAGTTTGTCTATGATCATCCGTTCCTTTGGGGATCCAAGCGAACCGGACCTGATTTGCACCGCATCGGTGGTGAGTACCCTGATTCGTGGCACTACACGCACATGCTTGATCCGAGAGCAGTGTCCTCAGGTTCCATCATGCCTGCTTACCCATGGATGATTGAAGATGCTATGGATGTCTCGACGCTTGAAAACAAAATCAACGCACTCCGAACGCTCGGTGTACCGTATCCAAAAGGTTATGAAAAAGAAGCACTTGGAGATTTGATTGAGCAAGCAGAAAGCATTCAAGCAAACCTTGCCAAAGAAGGCATCAAGGTAGAACGTGATCGTGAGATCATTGCCATGATCGCTTACTTACAACGCCTCGGAACCGATATCAAAGGCATTCCGAAGGAAGACCTACCACGTAAATAAAACTTTGTAGAGACGTTCTGCGGAGCGTCTCTACACTCACACTTTAAACCCCAAAACAATGTATAAAGACGTTCTTAAACCCTTAGAACATGTGGACAGCTTTGCTGTCGTCGGGTTAGTCTTCGCCGTTGCAATTTTCGGCTTTGTTCTCTACACCACTTTTTTCTTACAAAAGACGACCATAGACCATTTGGAAGCCCTGCCGCTTCAGGATGGAACACGGGCGCAAAACGAGCCTTCAGACCTATGAAAAAGCTAAAAATTATTTTCACTGTACTCCTCTTCGGTAACGTAAGTGTTGCCTTAGCACAGGAAAACTCAGCCCTAGCGTTGAGTAGCGCAGAACTGATGATGATCCTGCTTTTTGGCGGAATCGCGATGCTAGTCCTTCTACTCGTGATTGTATCCTTGTCAGTACGGCAGATGTTACAGCTTCAGATTGACCGCATGAACCGTGAGGCGGGTATCGAGCCAAAATTAAAGTTCTCTTTTCAGAAGTGGTTTTGGGAGAAGTTTAACGCTGCACAGCCAGACCGTGAGGTATTGTTAGATCACAACTACGACGGTATCCTTGAGCTGGATAACCGCCTCCCACCTTGGTGGAAATACGGATTTTATCTCTGTATTGTTGGTGCATTTGTTTACCTCTATGTCTTTTACACGGGCATCGCCCCCGACTCAATTGACGAGTATGTCGCCGAAGTACAACAAGCTGAAATTGAGCAACGCGCCTATTTAGAGCAACTTGCCAACTCTATCAATGAGTCCAATGTCGTGGCTCTTGCAGCCGACGATGCAGGGATCGGTAAAGGTGAGGCAATCTTTACTAAATACTGTAAAACCTGTCACGGTGACGTAGGACAAGGTGGTGCTGGCCCGAACCTCACCGACGAGTACTGGTTACACGGCGGTAGCATCAACGACGTTTTTAAGACGATAAAATACGGTGTTACCGAAAAAGGAATGCAGGCTTGGCAGAAAAAGCTTACCCCGCAGGATATGCAGCAAGTATCTAGCTTTGTCCTGACACTCCAAGGCACAAACCCGCCGGATGGAAAAGACCCGCAAGGCGAAAAATATGTTCCTGTGGAGGAATAAAAAAAATAAAAGACCCGACCAAACCCTACCAGAGACTTAAGGTCTTTTTCAAAACACCTAAAAAAATAGAAACCATGTTGGCAGAAGAAGAAATCATCCGGGATACCGAGGCCTTCCGTGACAATCTTTCTACCCTCGATGAGGACGGAAAGCGCAAGTGGATGCATCCGCGTAAACCAAAAGGGCGGTACTACAACCGGCGTCAGGTAGTATCGGTGTTCTTATTGACGTTTCTTTTTGCAGGGCCGTTCCTCAAAATCGGTGGGCAGCCCGTTCTATTACTGAACATCCTAGAGCGTAAGTTTGTCATTCTTGGGCAGCTTTTTACGCCGCAGGACTTTCACCTGCTCGCTCTCGGGATTATCGTAAGCATAATCGCCATTGCAACCTTTACGGTGCTTTACGGCCGGATTTTCTGTGGATGGATTTGCCCGCAGACGATCTTTATGGAGATGGTTTTCCGTCGGATCGAATATTGGATTGAAGGAGATGCCAATGCACAACGTCGCCTCAGACGCAGTGACTGGACAAATGAAAAAATTGCTAAGCGAGCTTTTAAGCACAGCGTTTTTGTAACCATTTCCTTACTGATTTCACATACGTTTTTAGCCTACATTGTAGGAATAGAAGCGGTTTTGGATATCGTTATGGGGTCTCCGCTTAACAACCTTCCACTTTTCGTGGGCTTGATGGTTTTTACGGGACTGTTTTACGGAGTGTTTGCTTTCTTTCGGGAGCAGGTTTGT
The DNA here is from genome assembly GCA_964570645.1 of uncultured Cytophagales bacterium. Lineage (GTDB taxonomy): Bacteria > Bacteroidota > Bacteroidia > Cytophagales > Bernardetiaceae > DAISIL01. Next base: position 6,004 of record CAZNAK010000095.1, read on the forward strand.
ACTAATGTCTGTCCTTACGGACGTTTGCAGAGTGTACTTCTGGGGCGTGATTCCATTGTTGTTGCCTATGACCACGTTCGGGGAGAGCCGCGTGGACGAATGAAAAGCAAGAAAAAGGCGGATACACCTGCTCTGGGTGACTGCATCGACTGTAAACTGTGCGTACAGGTCTGCCCAACGGGAATTGACATCCGAAACGGAACACAACTTGAGTGTGTGAGTTGCACTGCCTGCATTGATGCCTGCGATTCCATTATGGACAAGCTGGGTAAAGAGCGCGGATTAGTGCGTTATGCTTCTCATAAGCAGATCGAAGAGAAAATTCCGTTTAAAGTATCTCCACGTATGATCGCTTACTCGATTCTGCTAACCTTGATGATGGGCGTAGTTTCGTATTTCCTGCTGGCGCGAACGACCATAGAAACAACCGTTTTGCGTGCGCCGGGTCAGTTATATCAGCGTATGGGGTCAGGTAAAATTAGAAATTTATACACCTTTCAGGTGGTCAATAAGACGAGTGATGAAATTCCCATAACCCTACGCCTCGCCAATCCAAACGGAAGCCTAGAAGTTGTAGGAGCGGAAAAAGATGAGGTGCTAAGCGTCGAAGAAGAAGGAATGTTCTCGGGGGCACTCTTTATTGAAATGCCTGAGTCGAAGCTAAAAGGGCTTCGTAACGAAGTACACGTGGAGGTGCTGCACAATGGAGAGGTGATCGAAACTGTCACCGCCAACTTTATGGCACCCATGAACTAAGTAACTAGCCTCTTTTTGTGGGGAGGCAAAAAAAATAGCATTATGAAAATAAAATTCCATTGGGGTACAGGGATCGCCCTATTTTATATCTGTTTTATGGTATTTATGGTCACGATGGTCGTCAAGAGTACGAGCGTGAACGTGGACTTGGTAGAAAAAGACTACTACGAAAAAGAAGTCGCCTACCAAGGACGCATTGACCAAATCAACAATGCGCACCGTCATGCTGCCCGAGTGGGCGTAGAGCCGACGGAAGCGGGCATTAAACTTTCTTTCCCCAAAAATACAAAGCCCGAGGGAACGATTCAGTTCTTCCGCCCTTCGGAGGCTGACCTCGATTTTGACCTTCCCATCAGTGGCTCAGAAACGCTTGTCGATAAGCCGCTCAAAACGGGGCTTTGGCGCATCAAAATTGACTGGCAGTCCGCCGGGACAAGCTTCTATCACGAGGAAGTCTTTGTTGCCCCATGATGTACTCCGCGTTTTTGGTAGGACTTCTGGGGAGCTTTCATTGCCTCGGTATGTGCGCGCCACTGGCACTATCTTTGCCCGAGGCGCAAACGTTCCGTCATCTCCTTTATAACGTAGGTCGTGTGACGGCCTACGCACTGATGGGGCTGGTGGTAGGACTCATTGGGCAGGCTCTGCTATTTGTCGGACTTCAATTTTATCTTTCTTTGAGCTTAGGTATTTTGATGGTGATTGTAGGACTACTGGCAATCAACTTAGATGCCTGGGTAGCCCGTTTTCCTTGGTTTCGTCGTTGGCAAAAACTTATCACATCACACCTTGGTACATGGCTGAAACGAAAGGGTAACTTTGCTTTTCTGATGGTCGGCTTTTTTAATGGCTTCTTGCCTTGCGGGCTGGTTTACTTGGCTTTGTTAGGGGCAGTAGCAGCGGGTAACGCGGTGAGCGGAGCCACGTATATGCTATTTTTCGGCTTAGGAACGATCCCGATGATGCTTTTTTCGGCAGTTTTAGGAAAGTATGCCTTCCGAAACTGGCGCAGTCGTATCCGAAAGTTATATCCTTATGCCTTTGTGCTGTTAGGTATTTTTTTGATTACCCGTGCCGTCATCAACGACCGTGAGGCGGCGGAGGCGGGGGGGTGTCATGAGATTTCATACCACGAGAATCCCTAGCAGTGGTTTAAAACGCTGAGTGAATGAAGCAAGTGGGAGATCACCACCAGAGTAGCCGCAGGGTGACACTCATAAATTATGAATTACTAGCCTCAGCTGCTTATACTGGTCTGACCACAAACAGGTGGCTCAAACTCAACCTGCGGTGCAGACGCTTTTGCGTAACATCAGTG
>CAZNAK010000096.1:0-8073 GCA_964570645.1 uncultured Cytophagales bacterium
CACGTATCCTATGGTGGGATAACGCAAAGCTTTCCCTTCGCGCAGAAGCACTTCAAGGTGCGTTTTTTTGCCGTTTATCGTACGCGCATTAGGTTTTGTTTTGATAAAAACACGGCAGCCATAAAGATTTGCAATTTCCTGCCGTGCCTCTAGGGTGACAGGTGGGATCTCTTCGGGCTTCTCACAACTTGATAATACAATCAAGAATAAGCAGCCAGTATATAGGAGTTTTTTCATGTAATAAAGGTACAAAACTTACCACGATTTCAATATTTTTACGTACTTTGAAATATGAAAAATGCTTCGCAGGATTTACAAAGTATTCTTCAACACTTTTTTGACGCAGACGGGTCGCGTCAGGAGAAAGCTGCCTTTCGTGCTATCGTTCAGGAGTGCCATGCCTTTGGGATGGTACTGGCACGACGCTACTTTTCCGACCTTGCCGGGCAGGAGGACTGTGTGCAAGAATCTTTCGTGAAGCTTTATAACGCCCTCAAACGTAAAAAAGCGCAGGGACAAATGCCCGACAACTTAAAGGCTTATTGGGCGCGTGCGGTGCAAAATCATGCAAAAGATATTCTTCGAGCTTCAAAAAAATATCCAAACGGACTAACTGAGCCAATAGAAAATCGTCATGACTTGAAAGAAGAAACGACGACCATGCCCAACCTACCGCTCATCGGACTGAGCACTTATTTTGCCAAAGACGAATTGAAATCTACGCTTTTGTTTGAGTGGATTTTGGTTAAGCGGGCCTTTCCAACACTCAAAGACCTAGCCGAGTATCACGGACTCAAGTACCACCGCGTCACCCACCGAATTAACAAGGGAATGACAGTCGTTGCCGAGCGTATCACGGCTGCTCGGCAGCGACCGCGTCCCGTAGCAGTACAGGAGCTTACCGAGTGGCTCGACGAAACCGAAACCGAAGCCCTACAAGCACTAGGAAGGCTGATCGAACCTGAAGAATACCCAAAAGTAAACCAGCGGGATGGTTCATTGCGCGAGCAACTCAAAACACAGCTAATTTGGTGGCGTTCAATGGTCGAAAAACATAAACAGCACTTACAATGAATACGTACACACAAACTCAACTGCGCCACTATTTAGAAGGTAAGCTCTCTGAGGAAGAGCGACGTGTCATCGAGCTAGATGCCGTTACCGACGAGCTTTTAGCCGAAGAAATTGAACTATTACGCACCCAAAAAAATACAGATGCTTTTTTTGAGGAGCGTGTTTTACCTAATTTAAATAGGCAGTTTTTACACGCTGAGAAAGAGACGGAGTTCTACCCCTCCCGAGAGGCACTTATTGCATACGTTCGAGGAATACTTGCCCTTGAGCAAGCCGAAAAAATAGACGAAGCCGCACTCACCGACCCTGATTTGAGCAAGGAAATCAGCTTATTACTAGACTATCACCAAAAAGGCACGTTGGATGCTTACCTGGCGCGTACAGAATCTACGGTGGGTAAAATCGTTCCAGAAGTAACCGAAACACCAGCCCCACCTTTCGGAAGATTAATCTATCGCTATGCAGCCGTACTTACGTTGCTTTTTGTGGGTGGATTAGCACTTTTTTCTTCGGACTTACTCAAACCTGATGACTCGGTAACAACACTTGGCACGAAAGAAACAGGTTCGATAGAATTGCATCAGCAGGTACAACGAGATTTTGACCGCTTACGTAAAAACCTTGAACTCCGTGAACGCCCCGAGGATGTAGTAGCTTTTCGCGCTCTTTTTGCTCCCCAGGTAGCACTTATGGGACGCGAGGAAACCTTAGGCGAGCGTCCTGAGAAAATTTTTGAACGCTACCCCAACGCAACGTTTACGGTTCATTCCATAGACACCGAGGGAAAAATTACGGCACTGCAAATTACAGAACTAGTTAATATGGTAATACCATAAATAATTGGGTGAAATCAGACATATATCGTAGACCTTTTCTACTGATATCCCAAAACTCAAAATATTTTTTTTGATTGTACTTTAGAATACTTTTACGGCTTTACGTTTGCAGACTCAAACTATTTTTTCTGCTCAAACAATCCTACTTTTTTGAAGTTGTCCTAAAACAAAATACTGTCAACTTATGCTAAAAGTAGAAAACCTACACGCAAAAATAGAAGGTAAAGCGATACTACAAGGATTAAATCTTACCGTGAAACCCGGCGAGATTCACGCGATCATGGGACCTAACGGCTCAGGCAAAAGTACATTAGCCTCCGTGCTTGCCGGTCGTGAAGAGTATGAAGTTACCGAAGGATCGGTGGACTTTGAAGGGAAAGACTTGCTCGACCTTGCCCCAGAAGAACGCGCAGGCGAAGGGCTATTTCTGGCCTTTCAGTATCCTATCGAAATTCCGGGCGTATCGAATACCAACTTTTTGAAGACGGCCGTCAACGAAATCCGAAAATACCGAGGCGAAGACCCTTTGGATGCCGTTTCTTTCCTCAAGCTGATGAAAGCCAAAGCACAAATGATGGAAATCGACGAAAAGATGCTTAAACGTTCGCTGAACGATGGCTTTTCGGGCGGAGAGAAAAAGCGTAATGAAATTCTCCAAATGATGGTGCTTTCGCCTAAGCTCGCCATTTTGGATGAAACCGACTCAGGACTAGACATTGATGCCCTCAAAGTAGTGGCTAATGGCGTTAATAAGTTTCGTAGTCCAGATACAGCGGCCGTGGTCGTAACGCACTACCAGCGACTCCTTGACTACATCGTTCCCGATTTCGTTCACGTCCTCTACAAAGGGCAAATTGTCAAGTCAGGAACCAAGGAACTTGCCCTCGAACTCGAAGAAAAAGGATACGATTGGATTAAAGAAGAAGTACACGCATGATCAGCCAACTAGATACAAAAACAGCTTTTTTGGAAGCTTACGAAGACTTTGAGGGTGCCTTGGACCTCGGCGCATTGCGACAGCAGGCATTAGAAACCCTCGAAAATGAAGATTTTCCGACAACACGCCACGAAGAATGGAAGTATTTTAACCTTCGTCCGTTACTCAAGACGGAATTTACCTTTCGTGCGCCCACAGAGGTTTCGGTCACGCCTTGGTTTGGTTCCGAAACAGTCAATTTACTTACGTTCGTAAACGGTGCTTTTTCGGAATCACGTTCACAAATTCGGGAACAAGGCAACAAAATTACCATCGAGTCGCTTGCCTCAGCCGTGGCACGAGAAGAGCCTTTACTTGATACGCATTTGGGTAAATATACCACCACCAATGAGAATATCTTCACAAACCTAAATACTGCCTTTGCTCAGGATGGCGTATTTATCTCACTCGGAAAAAGCGCGGAATTGGAGTTTCCGGTGGTAGTGCATCACGTGATTGACACGCAGCAAGGGAATACGCTCATTCAACCTCGAAACTTAGTCATCGCAGCAGAAAATTCAAGTGCTAAGATTCTGGAAGTTGTCACAACGGTCGGTGAAGGTAACAGCCTAATAAACAGCGTTTCAGAGTTTGTGGTGGCTAGAGATGCTCGCGTTTTTTTCCATAAAGTGCAGGATGATACCGAAAATGCTTTCCAGATCAATCAAACTTTTGTGGAGCAAGACGATGATTGCACGTTTTCGGATAACACCTTCTCGCTGAGCGGGGCAATGGTTCGGAACAATCTGTACCTAGGATTAAGCTCACACAACGAGTCGTACATGAATGGATTTTTCTTGCTTAACGGCAAAACGGTGGTGGATAATCATACGGTGGTGGATCATCGGAAGCCACACTCAATGAGTGACGAACTTTACAAAGGTATCTTAGACGACCGCTCGACAGGGATTTTCAACGGAAAGATTTTTGTCCGTCAGGATGCCCAAAAAACGAATGCTTTCCAGTCCAATGCCAACGTTTTACTCTCGGATCAGGCAACAATCGACACCAAGCCACAGCTCGAAATCTGGGCAGACGACGTGCGTTGTACCCACGGGGCGACTACGGGCGCACTCGACGAAGAACAACTGTTCTACCTTCGAGCACGAGGCATTGGTGAACGTAAAGCCAAAGCAATGCTGATGAAAGCCTTTGTTGGTGAGGTGTTAGACCGCTTAGAGTTGGACTTCCTGCGGACACATCTAGAAGAAAAAATCGAAGAACGGCTGGGTTAACTATTCTCTCGATTAGATTACAAAAGTCTCAAAGACTTTTGTAATCTTCTTTCCCCGTTTCGCTGAGGACACCAAAACTCACGTATAGTAGTATCGCTCTTTTAAAGTAAATAAGCCTTACATGAAGATCTGTTTCGCCTCCAATAACCCCAATAAGCTTGAAGAAGTACGCCAAAAACTGGGTGATACGTTCGAGGTCGTCGGACTGAAAGACATCGGCTGTACCGAAGATATTGCTGAGACCGAAACTACGCTCGAAGGAAATTCGATGCTCAAAGCACGATACGTATGGGAAAACTACAGGATCAACTGTTTTGCCGATGATACCGGTTTGGAAGTTGAGGCCTTGGGCGGTGCGCCAGGGGTTTATTCGGCGCGTTTTGCTGGGGAGCATGGTAATAGCGAAGCAAATCTAAATCTTCTTTTAGAAAAACTTCAAGGCAGTGAAAACCGCACGGCGCAGTTTCGGACAGTAGTGACTTTGATTTTGGAGGGTGAAAGCCGGCAATTTGAGGGCATCGCACGTGGAAAGATCATCTCGGAACGACGCGGAGAAGGTGGTTTTGGTTATGATCCAGCTTTCGTCCCTGAGGGCTACGAAGAAACCTTTGCCCAGATGCCCCTTGAGCTAAAGAATAAGATTAGCCATCGGGCGTTAGCAATACAGAAATTAGTGGATTTTTTGAATGAGAAAAAGTAATTTGGTTCCAGGCATTTGGCACACCCTAGGGGCTTTGAAAGTCCCTAGGGTGTTGCTGTTCTTTGTAGTTGGTACTACATCAATTTCAAGGCTTTATGCAGAAGAAAACTTTTTTTTCACTTCCGATCACGAAGAAGCCTATCGCCATTATTTAGCACTCGAGTTTGAGGCCGCTTACGGTATTTTGGAGAAAACCGACGCAAAAAACGGCAATACGATTTACCTTAAAAACTATTACGACTGGTTTCAGGTGCTCATTGAAGGCAACGAATCCGAGCTCAAGCGTTTCACCGATCAAACGGATAAACGCCTCGAAACTATCGACGGATACGACCAGAGTTCACCCTATTTTTACTATCTCCAAGGTGAGTTGTATTTACAGCGCGGAATTGCAAAACTTTACTTCGAGAAACAGTTTTCTGCCGTTTGGGACATCCGAAAAGCCTATAAGCTCCTTCAGAAAAATCACGAAAAACACCCCAATTTTCTACCTCACCACAAGTCACTAGGGACGCTGGAAGTACTGCTCGGGGCTGTACCCGAAAAATATCAATGGGCCTTATCCTTGATCGGGCTTAAAGGTGCCATTCCGAAGGGGATCAAAAAATTAGAATACCTCCGAAAAAGCAACTCGCCGTTTGCCGCAGAGGCAGGTCTTTTTTATGCCTTTTTACAAACGCACGTCCTCGGAGAAGAGCAGGAAGCGGTGCTTACCTTACAAAAGCTCGCCAAATCGTATCCTGAGATTACTTCAATTATTTTTGGTAAAACGATTGTACTACTCCGCGCACAACGACATGAAAAAGCGCGCTTGGTGTTGGATCAGCTTCAATACACCGACAAAAAAGTAGAATTGCCACACTGGGAATACTTGCGAGGCGAGGTAGAGCTACACACAGGAAATTTTGCGAAAGGAAAAGCGTATTACCTCAATTTTTTGGAAAAACATAAGGGAAAGCACTTTATCAAGGATACCTATTACAAAATTTTCCTCGCTGACTGGCTCTCGGGCAATCAACAAGCCGGGCGTTGGCTAAAAAAAGTAAGAACAGCAGGGGCAACTTTGAGTGATGCGGATCGTCACGCCCTTCGTTTTGCTGAAAATGAGGAACTACCGAACCCCGAGCTGATGAAAGCACGCCTACTAACCGATGGCGGAAAGTACGAGAATGCTTTGCAGATCGTAGAAAAAATAAACCCTAAGGATTTTACACGCCCACGAGACCGCACCGAATGGTGGTACCGTAAAGCGCGTATTTTGCATCAACAGGGTAAGGTTGCGGAGGCAACTCGGGCTTACAAAACTACAATCTCAGAAGGTGGAGAACTTCCTTTTCACTTTGCAGCTAATGCTTGCCTCCAGCTAGGCTATATTTTTCAGTCAAAAAACGACATCACGCAAGCAAAAAACTATTTTGAGCAAGTCGAAAAATACGACAACCACGCTTACGCCGACAGCCTCAAGCAAAAGGCAAAGACGGCGTTGGCGCAGTTGGAGTGAAAGCTAGATGCCCGCAACGTATTACCCTTTGTCCTCTTTCAAAACCTTCACCAACTCCTCTAAGTCTTCAATGCGCTTCCTTAGTAAGACAGCTTTCCCATGTAGCGATCAAACACATGCTAAAAACCTTTTGATAAACGCAGGCTGAAATATTTTTTATCTATTGGTCTATGATCTCAGGAAATATACATCTGGAACACACCAAGGCACACAGGCAACACCCACCGCAAATGGAGAACTGGTGAGACTTATGGAGGAGCAGAAAGGCATGAGTTTTATTGACTATGAAAGAACCGTTTTTCAAAAGCCAAAGCATAGTTGGGACGAAGAACAATATTTTTTCCGCTGGGATGAGTATGACACCTTACGTGAACTTTACATAGAGGAATGGAACAGAAGGAAACGTTCATCTGGAATGGATGTGTTGTTTACTACAATGCAAAACGCTTCAATTTATCATTTGCCCCGTTTGGTCCAAGCATGTAAAGATGGTAGTTTGGCGCAAGCTTTGCGAAGTGTGCCTGTGCCCGCTTTTTCATCAGCCTATGGCTGGTCATAAGCAAACCTACTCAATAAAGAGAACTTCCAAAAGCCCAGCACGAAATCACAAATTTCGAGCAGCGGGGTGTCGGCGTTCTTTTCTTGCTTTTATGCGCCAGCGGATGCTGACTTTTTATCATAGGCACAAGCGGACGCTTGCGCCAGACGGGGTTTAACGGCTGTCTTCCTTTACCTTCGTGAAACAATAGATCAAGAACGATTTCTTCCCCTTTCGGCATGAAGAAGACATTAAAGCATAGGGCTTTACCTCATGCTAGAAGTTGTCCCCTTTCAGGGTACGCGCTGAAAGCGTAACACCAAAAGTGGTTTTAAACCACCTCTTCCACCAAATCTTTCTCTACACGAAGGTTTTCGATGATATGATTCTGGCGGTCTTGGGTATTTTTGCCCATGTAGTACGTGAGTAGCTTTTTGATTTGCGTTTCTTGGCTCATCAGGACGGGCTGCAAACGCATAGCCTCGCCAATAAACTGGGCAAACTCGTCAGGTGAAATCTCGCCTAAACCCTTAAACCGTGTGATCTCAGGGCTACGACCTAGCTTCTGGATTGCCGCTTGACGCTCTGCATCTGAGTAACAGTAAATCGTTTCTTTTTTGTTCCGAACACGAAAAAGTGGCGTTTCGAGAATATGAACGTGTCCTTTTTTGACCACGTCAGGGAAAAACTGTAAGAAAAACGTGAGCAGAAGCAAACGGATGTGCATCCCATCCACATCAGCATCCGTAGCGATGACAATGCGGTTGTAACGTAAGTCGTCAATACCATTTTCAATGTCTAGCGCGTGTTGGAGGAGGTTAAACTCTTCGTTCTGATAAACGACTTTTTTGGTCTGATTAAAGCAGTTCAACGGCTTTCCGCGTAAACTAAATACAGCCTGCGTCTGTACGTCCCGTGCCTTAGTGATGCTTCCGCTAGCCGAGTCACCCTCGGTAATGAAAAGCGTCGTCTGGCGGCGGATGTCTTCATCTTTTTTGCTGTCCGCAAAATGTATGCGGCAATCCCGGAGCTTTTTGTTGTGGAGATTGGCTTTTTTGGCGCGTTGGTTGGCCAGCTTCCGAACGCCCGCAATTTCTTTACGTTCTTTTTCAGATTGTAAAATACGCTTTTGCAGTGCCTCTGCGGTTGCGGAGTTTTTGTGGAGGAAATCGTCGAGAGCTTTTTTGAGGAAGTCATTGACGAAAGTACGCAT
>CAZNAK010000097.1:0-7993 GCA_964570645.1 uncultured Cytophagales bacterium
GGCTTGAGTCATGAGGTGGCGAAATTACAGGTGCTTTCCGCCGTAGAGCAGGGTTTGATATAGTTTCTGGTTACAGTTTTCCTCCAATCAATAAAACGTCGTCGATTTGTGCACGCTCACCCTTCCACTCCTCAAAGGCGACCTCAAACTTTTTCTCTTGTTCAGCTACGGGCAAGTGATGATAAGTCAGGCATAGTTCTTTCATACGCCTTGTGCCGAGCTTTTTATCACGATCACCCCCAAACTGATCCGTAAAGCCGTCCGAATAAATGTAAAAGCTCACGGGCGCATCAAGCGAAACTTCATGCTTAGTAAACCGTACGGCTTGCCTTTTATCGCTCGCCCTGCCAATGCCATAACGATCTCCTTTTATCACCTCTAACTCGCCGCCTTTTACCAGAAGCAAAGGTCTGCCTGCTCCCGCAAACTCCAGCGTTTGGTTTTCTTTGTCAATGACAATTAAAGCCATGTCCATCCCGTCGCGGTTACCGCTTTGTTCTTGATGAAGTGCGCTAGCTACGCCCTCGTGCATGGCTGCCAGCACAATGTCTGGTGTTGTAATGCCGTTTGCGTTTACAATGGTATCCAACAGATTATTCCCAATCATCGACATAAACGCCCCCGGCACACCGTGTCCTGTGCAGTCCACTGCCGCAATCAAAAGTTTGCCGTTCCTCCAAGCGTACCAATAAAAGTCTCCGCTAACCACATCACGCGGTTTAAAAATGCCGAAGTGCGCTGGTAGGAGTTGATCGAGTTTCGGTTCTCTATCCAGCATCGCCTGCTGGATTCGCTGCGCGTAATTGATACTATCCAAAATTTTCTTACGCGATTCTTCCTCGCCCTTGAGAGCTACTTCCAGCTTTTGGCTCTGCTGAAATATGCGATCACGTTGGGTTTCTAGCTCCTCGTTTTGCTCCTCAAGTTTTGCATTCACCTGCTTTTTTGCCTGATAGCTCCTAAAAAGGAAGATAGAAAATACAAGAACGAGGGCAATACCTGCAATCAGTGCGATGGCTAAAATACTGGTGTTTCTCAGCCTTTGCGCATCTAGTTCAGATTGCTGCTCGGCAACCTTTTGGCGTTCCTTGGCTTCGAGTAACTCTAGTTCCTGAATGCGCTGTTCCTGTTCGATATTTTTGAGGGCAAGTTCCTGCTTTGAGAGTGTCAATAGACTCTCAGAGAGCGAGTCAGACAGTTCTAGGTTCACTTTACGCGTTTTTTGTAGCTCTAACTCTTGGTTTCGTTTTTCAGCTTCAGCTAGCTGCGCCCGAAGTTGGGCGGCTTCCGCTTCTGCTTTGGACTCGGTGACCTTCTGGCGGGCTAGGTTCTCGGTAAACGTTTTGTAGTATTCGTACCAATAAAGGCTTTTTTCGGTGTTTCCTGCCTTCTCGTACGTTTCTGAGAGCATCCCATAGACACTCTTCATCTGCTCAGGGTCGTTCATCTCCCGGGCTACATCAAGGGCTTCCTTGAGATTTTTAATCGACTCGTCATAACGTTTCAAATTATTAAGTACCACCGAGATGTTAATCAGTGACGAGATAATACCCACTTTTTGCTTGTTTGCCCGACGCGCCGTTAGCGTCCGCTGGAAGTATTCGTACGAAGTTTCAAAATCATTGATGTCCGAATAAAGCATCCCAAGATTGTTGTGAATCATGGCTACACCGTTTTCGTTATCAAGGTAATGATTCAACTCTAGTGATTTTTCATAATGGAAAATAGCTTTTTGGAATTGATTGTGATTCCAATACACCATCGCCGCCTCGTTCTGATAGCGCGAAGCTTCTTTTTCATCGCCACGATCCTTCCATTCATCCGAGAGCCTTAAATATTTTTCAACAACCGCACTGTCATTAGCCGACAAAGGGTAGGGTGGTATGCCTTCCCTTTGCTGCGCAAGCACGTTAGTAGTGAGCAAACACCAGAATAATACGTATAAGAGATGTTGTGCGTTCATCTAATCATTCATATTTTTAGCAGCACGCTTCAAACGTTCCAAAGCCGTCTGCAAACTTCGTTTGGTAGGATTTGGTTTTGGGTTGGGCACTTGTTTTTCTTGATTACGCCTTTGCTCGGCAAGAAAAAGTTCTTCTTGTAATTTCTCTAACGTATGACGTACCTGCTCAAGGTCGGGCTTTTTCATAAGAGTAGGCTTTCGATATCCCGTTGCGACAGTTTCTTGAAGAATGAGTCTTCTGTTGTGATCAAATCCTGTGCAAGTTGGCGTTTTTCTTCCTGTAAAGCTAAGATCTTTTCTTCTACTGTGTTCTGTGTGATAAACTTATAAATGAATACGCGGTTTTCTTGCCCAATCCGATGCGCCCGATCTACGGCCTGTGCCTCTACGGCGGGGTTCCACCAGGGGTCAAGCACGAACACATAATCTGCCGCAGTAAGGTTTAAGCCCACTCCGCCTGCCTTTAAAGACAATAAAAATACACGAATCGCGTCATTTTCCTGAAATTCAAGCACTTGCTCGTGTCGGTTTCGCGTTCCGCCGTCCAGATAAGCGTATTTAATCTTTCGCTTTTCTAGGGCTGCTTTTACGATAGACAAGTGCTTGACAAACTGACTGAAGATCAAAACCTTATGGTTCTCACTAACTGCTTCCTCCAACTTATAAAGTACATCTTCTAGCTTTCCCGACTCCTTTATATCATAACTCTCATCAGCCATATGAGGATGATTGGCAATCAAGCGCAGTCGGGTAAGCCCTTGAAGAACAATAATCTGAGATTTATTGATTCCACGCTCCTCGATGTGCTTCAAGATCTGATTTCGATAATAAGACTTCGCTTTTTCGTAGAACTTCTCCTGCGCTTTCGTCATAGAAGCATACTGAATGTGCTCCACCTTGTCGGGCAAATCTTTGGCGACTTGCAGCTTGGATCGGCGCAAAACGAAAGGTTTTATCAGGCTATAAAGACGCTGCTTTTTGTGCTCGTCGTTGCGCTTCTCTATGGGTATTTGAAAGTTTTTCTTAAAGAATCGCTGCGTACCCAGCAAGCCGGGGTTTACAAACGACATCTGTGACCACAAGTCCATCGTTGTGTTCTCAATGGGGGTTCCCGTCAGAATGAGACGGTTTCGCGACTTCAAGCGACAAACAGCTTGCGTCGTCGCCGAACTTGGATTTTTAATGGACTGAGACTCATCAAGGATGGTGTAATGGAAATAGAAATTCTTCAATATCTCAATATCCATACGAATAATCCCATACGAGGTGACCACAACATCGTAATATGAAAAATGATCCACGCTCTTGAGTCGGTCACTGCCCGTATAGCGGAAAAACTTCAGCTTCGGGGTAAACTTTTTTGCCTCTACCATCCAGTTGTGAATTAAAGAGGTAGGGACGACCAATAAAGAGGTAAATTCTTTGTTCTGCTCTTGCTGAGATTGTAACAAAGCCAGAGTTTGCACCGTTTTTCCAAGTCCCATATCGTCGGCTAAGCATCCCCCAAACTGATACTCCTGCAAGAAGTGCATCCAATCAAAGCCCGCCTTTTGATAAGAACGAAGCTCGCCTTTAAAGCTCCTGGGTACCGTTTGCTCCTCTACCTGATCAAAGTCACGTAAGCCTGCCAGCTTCTCACTCATCGTAACCTTAGCTAACTGACCTTTTTGTAAGTCCTGAACCAAGGAAATATGGTGTTTTTTGAGTATTGAGACATCTTTTTCAACGCTCATAAAGCTAAATAACTCCGAATACTGCACAAACCATTCCTCGGGGATTACGGCAATCTCACCCGAAGGAAGGCTAAACTCTTGTTTGCCTGCCAATATCCATTTACGGAGTTTGATAAATGGTATTTCGTAGTCACCGAACTTAACCGTAGCCTTGATGTCGAACCAATCTCTGCCCTCTTCCAATTCAAGGTTGATCCGTGAACGTCCTAGGAAGTACTTCTGAGGGTTACTTACATCTTGCACTAGCTCAACGCCCGCCTGATCCAAGGTATCCAAGTTTTTACTTACCCACGAAAAGGCCAACCCTTTGGCAAGCATGGCGCGTCCCTTTTGAAGTGGCAATTTGCTGTCAATGAGCAGGTTTTCTCGCTCAATCTCTGACTTTTTATTGCGCTTTACCCGATGGAAAGTAAAGTCACCATTGCTTTCCTCTAGCTTTACTTCAACTTCCTGCTCGCTAATGTGCCGCTTGAGTAAATACTCGCCGTATTGAAAATGGAGCTGAAACAACATATCCTCTGCTTTTGCCTCCTGATCGCCGAATAAGTCCAGATCTTTGGTAGGCATTGCAGAAAAAATAAGCTTTGCATCGGGTACGCCGTTGTGATCCTGAACCTCAAATCCGTGCGTACGTACGTTATGATTAGCAATAAGCGGGGCGATAAACTTTCGATAATACTGCGCCTCCGTTTTTTGGGGGATAACGATAAATTTCTTCTTGATAAACGGCTTGAGCTTACGTCCGTCAATGCCTTTTTTGAAGTAAAATAGCTCCGAACCGACAATCAGCCAAGCCGGATCGTTACAAATTACCATGGCATCAGGACGGCGAAAGTCTAGCTTTTGTCCTTTGTATTTGATCGTTGGGTAGTAATGCGTATTATCTTCATTTTTGAAAAAATGAAAGAGGACAGAAGCGGGGCGTTCCTGAATTTGCAGTTTTTGATGGATCGGAGTTCCATCGTTGCCCATAATGTAGATGTTTTCGCGTTTCTCTTTGAGCAGTGCATCGAGTACCTTTCCCATTCGCTCCCCTACGTAGTTTTGAATCGCTTCTTTGATGGCGGCATTTTCCTTTCGTTCTGTCGAAAATACCTTGGGAAAAAACTCGGCAGGCTTGAGTCGTTTGTGATGGAATTTTTTGATAATGACATCTTGCTGCAACTGGTCTATCCATTTAAGAATAGGGTAATCAGCTTTTGAGAGTCCTGCATCAAACTCGTCGGCATTGCGTGATGATATATTCTGATAGCGCAGCGTCAGCCGTCCCTCTTCGTCCTGTTGCACGGCAAAAGACTCAAAAAGATAACCAAGGTACTCATGGTTGTAAAGCGCGTAAATAATCTTGAAGCCCTCTTCCGTTGAAACTTTCATGGATAATAATACGGGATACTTTTAGCACGAATCCTTCAAAATTCGTCTTCAAGCCAGAGAAATCCAAGTTATGGATATTGTTTTTGTCAAATTCAGATCATTTTTATTGCTTTGCGGGCCTTTTGGTGAACCCTAAAATCGAAGTCAATGCCTAAATATCGCCTACTAACGCGCACTGAGCTAGAATCGCTCGAAAGAGAGTTTGTCGAGTACTTAGTCGTCAATGGAATCACCGCCGACGATTGGCAATCCTTAAAAACAACCAAGCCAGAGGAGGCTGCACGAATCACCGATCTATTTTCAGACGTGGTTTTTGAGTCTGTCTTAAAGAAAGCAGAACACCTTATTTTTCGGGGTAAAACCTACCTTCAACTAGTGCGCTGTGGGGTTGAGCAAATGGAAATGATTGCCTTTTCGGACAAAAGTGGACAAACGGATTTCACAAAAAAGGATATCTTCCAAAAAAAAGAGGACTTAACGTCAACGGAAGTCTTTACGGGTTCTAAAACCTACAAGGAAACCCGAGAAAAAGAAATATTTACCCTTACCGAAAAAGGATATGAAATTACGGGAAACGAGCTATTCAAACGGTTTGAATACCTGTTGCAAAATCGGTAACAAAACAATGGTTAGCTCTACTATGTTATTTTTATAAGGTATGTTATAAAATCACATTCAAAGACGGAACTACAAAAAATCAGCCTGCACTCAATAAGAAAGGGCTTCTGGAAAAGGTGCTTGGCAAAAATGCGCCCGAATACAAATCAAAAATTGAGCGCATTAAATGGCAAGAAAAGACCTTACACTGCATTGAGGATGTTAGTACAGGCGAGATTACGCACCGTATAGTGGGTGCGGACGTAAACCCTTATGGGTGGCGAAAAGAAGAACCAATAAAAGGTAAGGAAGCTGAGTAAGTTATCCTCCACTCATTATCAGCTTAAATCCTCTGTCTCCAAGAACTGCTTTGCAAAATAGGTTAGGATCATGTCTGCCCCTGCTCGCTTAATACTCAAAAGTGACTCATACATCACTTGTACTTCGTCGAGCCAGCCATTTTGAGCCGCTGCTTTAAGCATGGCGTATTCTCCGCTTACTTGATAGGCGGCAATCGGTAAGGCGGAATAGTTTCGGAGCGACTGAATAACATCTAAGTAAGGCATAGCAGGCTTAACCATTAGGATATCCGCTCCCTCTTGCTCGTCAAACTCTGCTTCAAGGATTGCTTCACGGCTGTTAGCAGGATTCATTTGGTAGGTTTTCTTATCACCAGACTTTGGAGCCGAGTCTAGGGCATCGCGGAACGGTCCGTAGAATGCACTTGCATACTTGGCCGTATAAGACATGATAGAAACATCCGTAAAGCCACGTTCATCTAGTACGCTACGCAGATAGCCTACTCGTCCATCCATCATGTCCGAGGGCGCGATCACATCTGTGCCTGCCTGCGCTTGTGCAATCGCCATCTTTCCAAGAACTTCTAGCGTCTCGTCATTCAAAATTTTTCCATCCTGAACCAACCCATCGTGTCCGTCAGAACTGTACGGATCCAGGGCCACGTCGGTCATCAGCACAACATCAGGAAACTGTTCTTTAACCCGACGAATCATTCGTAGGTACAGATTATCAGGATTGTAACTTTCCGTCGCAAATTTATCTTTGATCGTATCAGAGAGCGCGGGAAAAGGAGCAAATACTCGTAAACCTAGCTCATAGCACTCATGGGCTTCCTCCAGAAGCAGATCTAAAGAAAAACGATAAATATCCGGCATAGAAGGAATTTCTTCCTTTGTATTCTCCCCTTCAATGACAAAAAGTGGGTAGATTAAATCTTCGGGTATTATGTGATTCTCCTGAACTAAAGAACGAATAGCGGTAGACTTTCGGTTACGACGCAGACGACGAGTAAGCATAGTTATTTTTCCAGTTTTTTGGTACGAATTTCAAAGTTGAATCCCTCCTTATCGAGTTGCAAATACTTTTTGTGATCAAACCGATAATACCAGGCAGCCCGGTGCGGTACATCGGCTTGCTTCTCCTCCAGTTGAACCAGTAGCTCGGTACGCAAAATGTCCTTTCGGAAATTACGCTTATCGAGCGGTCCCTCAAGGATGGCTTCGTAGAGCGATTGTAACTGCGGAAGGGTAAATTTTTCGGGAAGTAACTCAAAACCAATGGGTTGATACCGAACCTTCCCTTGCAAACGACGAAATGCTACATCCAGCACCTCCTCATGGTCAAAAGCGAGTTTTGGTAAGTCGTTCATCGGAAACCAAACCGCCTGACGCGCATCTGAGGCTGCGAGAATTTTGTGTGCCGAGGGACGGATCAAAGCAAAATAAGCCACACTAACTACCCGTCCGCGCGGATCACGATCTACGCCACTAAAGGTATAAAGCTGTTCCAAAAAGACATCTTTCACGCCCGTTTCCTCTTCTAGTTCACGGAGGGCAGCCTGCTCTGTCGTTTCATCCATATCAACGAAGCCACCGGGTAAAGCCCAATGCTCGGCAAAGGGTGCGTGTTTCCGCTCGATAAGTAAAACTTTTAGGTAAGCCTCGTTAAGGTCCCAACCAAACAGAACACAATCAACAGTAAGTGCAGGACGTGGATATTTGTAGGTGTACATAAATTAAATTTGACGCAAAATACAGAAAAGCTGCTAAACCTATAACGGCATAAAGTAAAGCATGAAAAATTATGCTGAAAGAGCAGCGAGTACCCATTTTATATTCTGAATACCCTGTAAATCACAAAACTTCGTATCATTATTTAAATAATATTGAGTTGTTAAACCTTAAAAACAACTTAGTATTAGTTCTTCGTGTCTTTTATATTCGTTAAATGAGTTATACCGAACGCATCTATATTCTTACCAGTATTTCAGCCTTTGCACTTATCGGTTTAGCCCTTCTGCAACTCC
>CAZNAK010000098.1:0-1408 GCA_964570645.1 uncultured Cytophagales bacterium
CAGTTTCTCGACGAACTTGGGGTCGTTGGACAGCTTGAAGGTCTCGGCGAGGTGCCTTTCACAAAAATTTCTACCACAGCCGCATGAAGTTGGTTTTCATCGCGTTGTGGAGCCGTACAACCTTCAAGGTAGCTCACGTAAGAGGCATCTTCGGCAATAATTAATGTTCGTTCAAACTGTCCTGTATTTGCTTCATTGATGCGAAAGTAAGTGGAAAGCTCCATCGGGCAGCGCACACCTTTTGGAATGTAACAGAATGATCCGTCGCTAAATACAGCAGAATTGAGTGCCGAAAAGTAATTGTCACTCGGTGGTACAACCGAACCGATGTACTCACGGACAAGCTCGGGGTATTCTTTTACAGCCTCACTCATGGAGCAAAAGATAATTCCCATCTCAGCGAGTGTTTCCTTAAAAGTTGTCGCCACCGAAACACTGTCAATTACAGCATCTACGGCAACGCCCGTTAGTCGCTTTTGCTCGTTGAGTGAAATTCCTAGCTTTTCAAAAGTCTCCAATAGCTCAGGATCAATTTCGTCCAAGCTTTTGGCCTTCGCTTTTTGCTTTGGGGCAGCGTAATAAATAATATCTTGATAATCAATCTCAGGAATAAGAAGGTTTGCCCACTCTGGGGTCTTCATCTTTTGCCACTCCCGAAAAGCCTTGAGTCGCCACTCTAAAAGCCATTCAGGTTCTTCTTTTTTTGCTGATATAAATCGTACAGTATCTTCTGTAAGTCCTTTTTTCGCCTTATCACTTTCGTAATTCGAGACAAAACCGTATTTATATTCCGACTGGGTTACTTCTTCCAATAATTGTTCCTCTGTTTGTGCAGCCATAAGTTTAGAATATTTCTAAGTAATCACAAATATAACAGCTTACAGGGATTTATGTTCTCAATCTTTGAGCTAAGATCATAGAATTTCAAAATACTTGGATAAGAATTATTGATAGTTTACACATCCACCCGTGCATAACGTGCGTTTTTCTCGATAAATGCACGACGTGGCGGTACTTCATCACCCATCAGCATCGAAAATAAACGGTCTGACTCTGCTGCTGACTCTACGTCAACGCGCTTCAAACTTCTCGAATCAGGATTCATGGTCGTTTCCCATAGCTGCTCAGGGTTCATTTCTCCCAAACCTTTATAGCGTTGTACACCGACACTGCCACCTGTTTTATTTAGCTCGTTTACAAGGCGTTCGCGCTCGTCTTCTGTCCAGCAATACGTTTCTTTTTTGCCTTTTTTGATAAGATAGAGGGGCGGTTGGGCAATGTACAAATAGCCTTTTTCGATGAGGTCGCGGAAATAACGGAAAAATAAAGTCAAAATCAGTGTCCGAATGTGGCTTCCGTCCACATCGGCATCCGTCATGATGATAATCTTGTGATAGCGAAGTTTATC
>CAZNAK010000098.1:1418-2853 GCA_964570645.1 uncultured Cytophagales bacterium
AGTGCGCGATCATCCTCCTCCGTCCCGAAGCTCACACCGAGTGCCGTAATGATATTTTTTATCTCCTCGTTGTCGTAAATGCGGTGTTCCTGCGCTTTTTCAACGTTCAAAATCTTACCGCGTAGGGGAAGAATTGCTTGCGTATTACGGTCGCGCCCTTGCTTTGCCGACCCGCCCGCTGAGTCACCCTCTACCAAGTAAAGTTCACAGAGTGAAGCATCTTTTTCGGCGCAATCGGCCAGTTTCCCTGGAAGCCCTGATCCATTAAGCACACTTTTACGCTGTACGGTCTCGCGTGCTTTGCGGGCCGCCGCTCGTGCCTGTGCTGCCAAAATCACCTTTTGGATAATAAGCTTAGCTTGCTTCTGGTTTTCCTCTAGGTAGGTATATAAAATATCATTCATCGACGACTCCACAGCACCGCTGACCTCAGAATTACCCAATTTTGTCTTGGTCTGACCACCAAATTGCGGTTCCATTACTTTTACGGAAACAATCGCGGTCAATCCTTCGCGAAAATCGTTGCCCGTAACTTCGACCTTAACGTTTTTGAACATTTCGTTTTTCTCTGCGTAGGTCTTTAGTGTCCGCGTAAGCGAGCGATAAAAGCCGGTAACGTGTGTTCCGCCTTCCGTGGTGTGAATGTTATTGGTGTATGAAAAGATATTCTCGGCATACGAGGTGTTATACATCATCGCTACCTGAACGTCCACATCGTTTTTGTGTCCTTCGACATAAATAGGTTCTTCGAGGAGTGGCGTACGTGTGTTATCTAAAAATTGAACAAACTCCTTAAGCCCACCCTCAGAGTAAAAAGACGCTGAAAGTGTGTTTCCGTCCTCCTCTTTGGCACGTAAATCAATAAGGTTAATGCGAATGCCCGCATTCAGGAAGGAAAGTTCGCGCAGGCGATTGCTAATTGTCTCAAACTTGTAAACGGTTTCGGTGAAAATAGAACTGTCTGGCCAGAAGCGTACCGTTGTACCCGTGCGATCTGCTGTACCAACTTCTCGGACTTCGTATTGTGGAATACCCGTTGCGTACTCTTGTTCATAAACTTTTCCGTCACGGTGTACGGTAACCTGCATTTTGGTCGAAAGTGCATTGACACAAGAAACACCAACGCCGTGCAAACCACCAGATACTTTATAGGTGCCTTTATCAAATTTACCACCCGCGTGGAGTACGGTCATCACGACCTGAAGGGCGGATACATTCTCTTTTGGGTGTATATCTACGGGAATGCCACGCCCATCATCATTGACACTAATTGAGTTATCTTCGTGAATGGTGACGTCAATATTTTTGCAATAGCCTGCCAAGGCCTCATCTATGGAATTATCGATCACCTCCCAAACCAAGTGGTGTAAACCTTTTACGGTTATATCACCGATATACATGGCAGGACGCTTCCGGACGGCTTCGAGTCCTTCAA
>CAZNAK010000098.1:2863-7764 GCA_964570645.1 uncultured Cytophagales bacterium
ACCTGAATATTTCCCGCTGAGTAGCTAGGTGTAATTTGAGTGTTTTCTACGATAGAATCCATATTTTATAATGCGTTTAGACTTTCAAAAATACGGTATTTTGCTCATTTTTCCAAGCCATGATTTTTCTATTGACTGGAGTCTTTTGGCCTTATTTTAGCATTTCCGATGATCGTGCAGTAAACACTGCTCCGAGATTAGTTTGTTCTGAGTGTGTGTAAACCGTTTTTAGGCAAAGGTGATGTACCCAAAACGCTTCAACTTCTTCTTTTGAGGTACGTATAAATTGGTCGATAAGAAAAAGGCTTTCGTCTGATGCTATTGCTTATTGATCGATAAGAAGCCCTGCAAATACTAAATTACACTCGTAAATT
This sequence comes from uncultured Cytophagales bacterium, assembly GCA_964570645.1. Lineage (GTDB taxonomy): Bacteria > Bacteroidota > Bacteroidia > Cytophagales > Bernardetiaceae > DAISIL01. Next base: position 3,238 of record CAZNAK010000098.1, read on the forward strand.
ACCATATTGATTTACAATTCATCGGTTTCAGGTATGGTTCTTGAAACCTAAGTAAGTAAACAAAGTCATAGGTATTCCATTAAAATCTTACATCGTGGAAAACTCCTCTTTCCCATCTAATTCTGAAAGCAAAGTTGAGCGTGAACTATGCCAAAAGGTTCGTAAGCGAATCACTTTGAATGGAGTCTATGGTGCGCCCAGCAAAAGCAACGACGATATGATTACGAAAGAAAATATTTTCTGGGGAATGGGTGGCGGCTTACTAGCTGCCATAGCTGTGGCATTCCTTTGGGCTGAGGCCACAATTATTCTTGAAAAAGATTTAGCCTATGATCCACAGTTCGCCTACATGGCAATCCTTGTTGGTTTAGCAGTCGGTTTGGCTGTTCGTTACTTTGGAAAAAGGCGACATCAGCGCTTTGGTTTGGTCGCGATTATACTGGCAATTCTAGGGTGTGTACTTGGTAATGTGTTCAGTTCAGTTGCCTATGTAGTGGCAACGCTCGAGCTGAGTTATTTTACGGTAATCAAAATTTTTGACACTTCTCAGCTTTGGGGACTGATTAAGGATCGCTTTGCCTGTTGGGACATATTATTTTATTCTGCTTCTATAATTTTTGCCTACCTTTTTTCTGTTCGTGGTTCTTTCAGAAAGCTTTACGAGAGTATTGAACTCACGTTTCTCAAACTAAAGGTGTAGATTTGTGTTATTCGTCAATACAAGAACTTGTTTACACCTACCATGAAAAATATAACTGTTATTGGTTCTGGAACGATGGGCAACGGCATCGCTCACGTGTTTGCACAAATGGGCTACTCCGTTTCTCTCGTAGATATTTCCACTCAGGCTCTTGAACATGCCATTAAGACGATTGAAAAAAATATGGATCGTCAGATTAAGAAAGGAAAGCTGGAAGAGGCTCAGAAGCAGGAAGCCTTAGGTAATATTAGTACTACCACGGACTTGTCTAGCGTGACTGCAAAGAGTGATTTGGTGGTTGAGGTGGCTTCTGAGAGTTTTGCGGTCAAAGAAAAAATCTTTTGCCAAATTGACGCAGAATGCCCAGCGCATACGATTCTGGCAAGTAACACGTCTTCTATTTCAATCACTAAAATTGCCGCAGTCACGAATCGCCCTGACAAGGTAATCGGTATGCACTTCATGAACCCCGTTCCTGTCATGAAGCTTGTTGAGGTCATTCGGGGTTACGCAACTTCTGACGAGGTAACAGAACGGATCATGGAACTCTCGCGTGAGCTGAATAAAGTCCCCGTTGAAGTTAATGACTTTCCCGGCTTTGTCGCTAACCGCATCTTGATGCCCATGATCAATGAGGCGATCATTACTTTACATGAGGGCGTTGCCGGCGTAGCGGAAATTGATACCGTGATGAAGCTAGGAATGTCTCATCCGATGGGACCGCTCTTGTTAGCAGATTTCATTGGACTTGATGTTTGCCTGGCAATTATGGAAGTGTTATACACGGGGCTGGGAAATCCAAAATACGCACCTTGCCCTTTGCTTGTTAATATGGTGACGGCACGAGACTTAGGTGTAAAATCGGGACGCGGATTTTACGATTGGTCAGAAGGCACAAAGAATCCAAAAGTTGCCAGTAATTTTATGTAACTTTTCGGCAGGAAGCCTTACATCTTACCAGTTATTTGGTCAGGGAAGCCTTCTGACGAACACTCACTTTTTCATAAATCCATTTTCAACACACAATTTTTTGAGCTATGTTTGATATTCCATCCAAAATTTTGCTGGCTGAGGACAATGAAAGTCTAGGTATGTTATTGCAGGACTTTCTTGAACTTGAAGGCTATGAAGTAACCCGGGCCAACGACGGACAAGAAGCCGTGCATCTTTTTCGTACTAACCCCTTTGATCTCGTCGTTTTGGATGTGATGATGCCCCAAAAAGACGGCCTTACAACAGCCCGCGAAATTCGGGGTGAAAATAAGGAAATCCCTATTGTCTTCCTGACTGCCAAAAATATGAAAGAAGACATGTACAAAGGTTTTGAAGCGGGAGGCGACGATTATATCACAAAGCCGTTTGACGAGACTGAGCTGGCCTTTCGTATTGAAGCCTTGCTGAAGCGCGCAAAACCCGCAGGCGATCAGCCCGTAGAGTTCCCGATTGGTGACTTTATGTTTGATTACACGACCCAAAAACTATCTATTAACGGAGAGGAACGCCGCCTAACAGCACGAGAAAATGAAATCTTGCGCTTACTCGCCGTCCAGAAGAATCAAATTCTGAAACGCGAAGATGCTTTGGTGGCTATTTGGGGCGAAAACGATTACTTTCACGGCCGTAGCTTCGACGTTTTTATCACCAAATTGCGTAAATACCTAAGGCCCGACCCCAAAGTAAAGATTGAAAACGTTCATGGTGTTGGCTTTATCTTGAAGGATAAGGAAGATTAAATTTGATAGGCATAGCGTTTTTACCAAAAGGTCTAACGCTATTTTTTTAAAGTACCAAACGTTAAATATCGCCTAGCTCAATTTGATAGCCCACTAGCTCAATGGCTTTATCCGTATCGTCGGTGCGTTCGAGGAGCCAATACTTCTCGTCCTGACGACGATAGATCAAAATTTACTTTTTATTGCTATCCACGATAGCACAGGTTTCGAGCGAAGTGAGTTTAAGATAGCAATCCAGCTTGAAACCTTTGTCATTAGGCGCAGTACTTTCGGAGAGCACTTCGATGAGTAACATCGGGTTCAACAAGGTATCAATGCCACGATGTTTTTCCAACTCGGGCTTAGCGCAGACCACATAAATATCAGGATAAACATAGTGTTCACACTCAGGAAGGTGCAAAAGTTGATCACTATTACAGACTCAGCAACCTCTCTTTTTTTTAGACAGAAACAAGCTCTGCGATCAGATTTGCCACGATGACATTATGCGGTTCTTGCGCTCCCTCCATCGCTGAAATCTCTCTTGCATGAAATTCGCTTTTTGTCTCAGCATTAGCTTCCCGTGCCAGATATTCGGCGGCTGTTACTCCCCTAATAATAAGATATAAAATCTAATAAACTTTTTTACTTTTGGACTTGACTTCAACCAAAAGCATCATGTATCAAATCGGAATTTTAGGGGGGGGGCAACTTGGACGAATGCTGTTACAACGAGCCATCAGTTGGGATTTATCCGTTAAAATCCTCGACCCAAACCCCAAAGCTCCTTGCGCAACTATCGCAACGACCTTTGTGACAGGTGCGCTCACGGACTATCAAACGGTACTAGACTTTGGCCAAGACTGCCAAGTAATCAGCATCGAAATTGAAAACGTCAATACACAGGCATTGCGTGAACTTCAACGCCAAGGTAAAACGGTGATTCCTTCACCCGCGTCGGTCGAACTGATCCAAGACAAACGTATGCAAAAGAAGTTTTACCAGTCTTCGGGGATTCCTACTGCGCCTTTTGTACTCATTGAGAATAAAGCAGCACTTTCTCAGTATCTGGATAAACTTCCTGCGGTCAATAAGCTCGGCCGCGAGGGGTATGACGGGCGTGGTGTACAAATTTTACGCTCGGAGGCAGACCTCAAAAAAGGTTTTGATGCGCCTGGGCTGCTAGAAGACTTAGCCGACATTCGGAAAGAAGTTGCCGTGATGATAGCCCGTAAACCTGAGGGCGAAGTCAAAACCTATCCACCAACCGAGGTCGTCTATCATGCCGAACATAACTTGGTTGATTACCTGCTTGCACCTGCCCAAATTCCTGATTCGGTGGCCAAACGCGCCGATGCGATTGCTCGTAAGGTCGTTGAGGAAATGGATTTCGTGGGATTACTGGCCGTCGAGCTTTTTTGGACAAATCAGGATGAAATTTGGGTCAACGAGGTCGCTCCACGTCCCCACAATAGCGGACACCACAGCATTGAAGCCTGCCCTACCTCACAGTTTGAGCAGCTTTTGCGTGTATTAATGGGTGTCAAACTTGGTGAAACATCCCAAAAACAACTTGCCGCAATGGTGAATGTTCTGGGCGAGGCGGGACATACAGGGGAGGCACAAATTGAGGGGCTGGAAAAGCTACTTGCCATGCCACAGGCATTTTTGCACCTTTATGGTAAGAAAATGACTAAGCCATTCCGCAAAATGGGGCATATTACCATCTTGGGGGGGTCGCTTGCTGAACTTACCACTAAGATAGAAGCCGTTAAGAAAGTAGTTAAAGTGGTGGCAAAGTAGGAGCTTTTTCGAGTAGCTGACTAAAGTCCAGTGACTTCCAGTCATCGCGATGCCCATTGAGGTTTTTCATCATCTGCACCATAAGTGCTTTTTGCTCGTCACCAATTCGTAACGCCTCTGCGTATGGAATATGACTAAACGTCACCATAGAGTACAAAGGCATCCATTTCTTGGGATATTCCTCGTGCAAGTGTGCCTCAATTTTTTTACGAAGAAGAAAGTCCTCATCCGCTACATGGTCGCGCATCTCGATAAAGTTTCGAAGTGCAAGCTCAGAAATTGCGTCTGCATTTGCCTTGCGCGCTTCCTCGA
>CAZNAK010000099.1:0-7746 GCA_964570645.1 uncultured Cytophagales bacterium
ATGCTCATGAGTGCTTCTGATACACTTGTAGGGTATTTTTTTAAAAATTAGTCCAACAAGTGATTAACTCTTAGGTTAATTACATTTACATCCATTTGAGTATGAGTAAGAAGAAAAAAATGAAAAACGGAGTAAGCCCTGAGGTTTTTACTAATATGATACGTCCTAACTACAATGTCTTTTGTGGCGATGTTTCAGGAATTACAGGGCAAAATCCCAAGGATGATCCCGAAGAACGCATCTCACACGGGCAACTCGTGACCAAAATGAGACGTGCAGAAACGCGCGTTTGTCAGAAGCTCAATCCTAATCACGAAAATCCAGATATACTTTCTGAACATATTGCTCGACAGATTGAAGAGGTTGCACAAGTGACCGCAACGCGCTTTTGTCGTGAGCCTATGCTTTGTGAAAAATTACTCGCCCCCGATCACTATCCGCCCCTCGATAACCCTGCGTTCCTTGAAATGACTGGACGAATCGAAGACCCTGCAAAAAAGTCGCCGACAGTAAGTGTAGAGGTATATCTTGAAGAGGTTTACAGTGGCAAGCGGAAACTAATGTGGAAACATGAATTTAGTTTGAAAGCAATTCAATAGTTTGTTATTTACTCAAAATTCTTTTAGCTTGCTTGTGATATTGTGTTGCCTCACTGTATGACAGCAGACTTTAAACTCTACCCTTTCCGAAAGTATCTTGCAGAGCACCAAATTACTTTTGCTTTCCGTGGTGTGATGACGCAAGAGGTGCTTGCCTTAATTGGTTTGACCTTACGTAATGGCGAGAAAAATCGTATTCTAAGTCGCCGTCTCTTCTCAATCACCGTAGAGCTTGCCCAAAATATTTATCATTATTCAGCAGAACGTGAATTTGTTCCCTCAGAAGAAGCTCATGTGGGCTGTGGAATTATTGTGATTACACAATCCGAAGACCATTACAAAGTCACCTCAGGAAACCTAGTTACGCCCGAAAACAAAAAAAACCTCGTCGAAAGGTGCGAGTATATCAACAGTTTGAGTCATGAGAGCTTGTTAGATTATCATCGCAAGCAACGACGCATTCACGCTAGACTAGACTCAAGCTCTGGGGCAAATATCGGTCTGATTGAATTGGTGCGTCGCTCTGGGCACCCTCTCGAAATTCACTTTTTTGAGTCGCTCGAAGACGCTACAAAAGAGTTCTTTACAATGAGCATCACTTTGAATAAAGCGCAAGAAGTGCCGAAAGGTTAACATTCAACTATTTTTACGCAGTGCTTGATAAATGACTTCCTGAATGCGCGTTCTAGTATTCAACTTAAATAATTTAGTATTTTTGCGTGTGGGATACACACGATTAGCCAAAAAAATATAGATAAGGTCGTACTCAGGATCAACCCAAGCAAATGTACCTGTATATCCAGAATGTCCATAACTGGAAGGTGATGCGCTCGGTGCGGTATTTCCATTAATGTCCGCGTCTTTGAGGAGGGGTTTGTCAAAACCCAAGCCACGCCGATTTTCATTTTCGGTAAAATGTCGCTTCGTGAACAGATTGAGTGCTTCAGTACTTAGGTATTCTTTTCCTCCGTAATTTCCACCTTGCAAATACATCTGTAAAACTTTAGCCAAGTCGCTGGCATTGGAAAACAGTCCCGCGTTTGCCGAAATTCCCCCCAACATGGCAGCCGCATCGTCATGTACAAAGCCATGAAGCTGTTGCATTCGGAATGCTTCGTCGTTTTCTGTAGGTATGACCCGATCTTTAGGGAAACGTTCAAGAGGTAAAAAGCCGAGCGAACTAGCTCCCAGTGGCTGATAGAAGGTTTTTTGAAGGTAGTCGCGGTAGTGCTGATTGGTAAGTGACTCCACAAGGTCGGGCCAAAGTAAAAACGACAATCCACTATATTTATATTTGGCTTCGCGGCGCAAACGTGAATCTTTGATACGTTGTACAATTCGTTCCTTTTTGTATCTCGGATCAATGAATAAATTTTCGGCAACTTGTAAAGAATGCTGCTCCGTCTTTTCCGCATTTAAGTAAGTTGCCAGTTTACCCTCCTTCTGATCTTCTTCCCAGTACAAAAAATAAGCTTGCAAACGAGCTTGGTGCGCCAAAACCTCTTTGATAACCAAATCGGCTTTGTTTGTACCACGAAGCTCTGGAAGATAGTCACCTAACGTTTTTTCTACATCAAACCAACCTTCGCTTTGCCCCCGCATGAGGGCTGGCAGGGCAGAAGTAACCTTGGTTACGGAGGCTAAATCGTATAAATCCGTTTTTCGGACAGGACGAGTGCTATCGTAGGTGTGGAAACCAAAGGCTTTGTGGTAAATCACCTTTCCGCGTTGAGCCACCAAGACCTGACACCCTGGCGTAGCTTGTTCACGGATGGCCTCGGCCGCAATGCGATCAATTTCGGTAAGCTGTTTGGTTTTAAGGCCTACTTCCTCGGGAATCGTATATTTCAAACGAATGGGATCTGCCGTAGGAAGCCCGAAGCCTTCGGGATATTTTGCACCGAGGCTACTGTAAAGCTGTCCCTTAGCAGAGATGCCTCCAAAAATTAGCTGTGCCGCCAAAGACTGCGTAACTTCATCTACGTTATAAGAAATCAAAAACGACTCGAAGGAAGCGATGGGGAAATACTCTGCATCAAGATCGTCTTCTGTCCCAAAAAATACTAAAGTCATTTTCTGACTTTCGTTAGCTGTTAAAGCACGGACAGTGCGCAAAATCAGCGGCGAAACAGGGGGTTCAAGACCGATTACAAGTTGATCGTAGTCTTTTAGCTCTTCTATGGTCCTACGAGCGGTAGAGTCTGTACTTTCATGACTGATCCAAAAAGAAGCGAAGTCAGTGTAAAAATGTAGCGATTCGTCAAAAAAACGCAGCGGCTGATGACTTAACGAAAGCACCGCAAACGAGGTAGAATCAAGGCGTTTGATAGGAAGCTGTTCTCCCTCATTACGAATTAAGGTTAACGCCTTTTCGACCTGAATACGGTGTAAAAGCTCGTCCTTTGGACTGAATTCACTTAGCCACTGATAAATACTCGCGCAGCCCGCCATAGTGAGTATGAGTAAGAAAGTGATTCCAAATATTTTTACTTTTCGCTTCATAGGACTAAAGCTAAAAAAACGAAAGCAGAGTTTGTCAGAAATTTGAATAAATAAATCTGAGACACTTTACCTCTTATTAATCCTGCAACCAAATAGCTCGTGCAAAGTAAACATCAAAAAATCGGGTATTTTATCGCAAGTAAAAGTCAGACCTTCGGTACAGACTTTGGATAAAACGGTCTTCACCGAAAGAACTATGTTTAAATCCAAGTTTTCGCCCAAATTTTATTTGGTAATGCCCGTTTCGGGTCAAAAGGCCTGACCGCTGTATAATTTACTCGTCAAAACTAGCTTTACTTTACACTAAAATCACGACTACTTCGCAAAAAAGTGACAACCCGCCCCTTTTAACAGCCTTTTACAGGCTTACTATGCAACTAAAGTAGCCAGCACAACGACTGTCTAATAAAATAACCATTTTGATTATGAGCACATTTTGTGAGAAAATGGGCGTTCTACGCTTTTATTTTAATACTGCTCTTTCCCGTTATCCTGTTTCTGGCTTTAAGCGCAGAGTGCAAACAGTTGTATTTATTTTGCCCGTATTTTTTGTGCTTTCGGCTTGTGATAACCTGGATTCTGATGAACTGATCGTTGCCGACGAAACAGCAACACTAGAAGAAGTAGCAGTCGTTGATGCAGGAATCCCTCTTTTAATAGACTTGAGCGAGGGTTTAACAGGTACGGACTACCAAATCACCCGCTCCCCTATACGTGGTTCGTTAGAAGTTTGGCAAGGAAATATATTTTTGTACCTGCCTGATCTAAGTTTTACTAACGGACAAGATGACTTCTCGTACCGTATCCTCACCACAGACCAAGTTCAGAGCCGCGTAAAAACTTTGTATGCGGCACAAGAGCGAGAAGGGGTGTGGCGACCGCGAAGTGATCGGTTTAGTATCGCCCCTACGCAGACTCTTCAACAAGATATTTTGATTAACGACTTTTTGCCCACAGAATACACTAGCCAACTGCGTATCCCTCCCAACACGGGCAATTTAAGGTTTGATGAAGGAAAAATAGTTTTTGAACCTGATCCAGATTTCCTCGGTACGGTTGCGTTTGCCTATGAGCTTTGCCAGCCTGATGAAGGCTGTAAACTTGCTCTTGTCGAAATTGAAGTCATGGAAGCCTGCCTAACAGCCAATACGCAGCCCGTTGTTGAGCAGTCCACACTACCCTTCGACCCCTCGACTTATGAGATTACAAACGTACAAATGACGGGAGATTGCCTACTGCTCAGTGTCCAGTACGCTGGAGGTTGTGAATCCTTTGAGGCAGAACTTCGGCATTTGGGCAGTACTGAAAGTGAAGCTACTTTTCGGAGTGATGTACAGCTTCATTTCTTTGAAGATGACCCTTGTGAGGCACTTGTCACAGAAGAAATTAACTTTGATTTACGACCGTTACGCATAGGACAGCGTGGAACAGTGGAAATTTGGCTCAATACGTGGGCGGAACCACTTTTGTATCATTACTAGCAAATGACCAAAGAAGAACTCATTCACGGGTGCAAAAAAGGCAAACGCAAAGCACAACAAGCTCTGTACGAGGAGTTTGCCCCCAATGTCATGGGGGTGTGCTTACGCTACGCACCTACCCGAACGGAGGCGGATGATATATTTCAGGAGGTGTTCGTGAAGATTTACAAAAATATTGGCAAAATAAGAGAGGCTGACGCGCTGCCTGGTTGGATACGACGACTGGCTGCCAATACGGCGATTGACTACTACCACAAGTCTAAAAAACACCTCCATCATTTGGATACGCAAGAACTACAGAAAGAGGATACCCAGTACGATGATGCGATCACGCAACTCTCTACACAAGAACTTCTTGGGCACGTCCGTCAACTACCCGATGGGTATCGTCTTGTGTTTAATATGTATGTCATTGAGGGCTACTCGCACCGTGAAATTGCCGAGCAACTGCAGATTTCAGAAGGTACTTCCAAGTCGCAGTTAGCGCGGGGTAAGGCATGGCTGCGGACAAGAATTAAAGATTATGAATTGAATTATTCGCATGAGGAAAAAAGATGACCATAACGACCCTTGGCGCGACCATTTTCAGCGTCGTTTTGAGGACTTTGAGGCAGCACCGCCGCCATTTGAGCGGATTAAACGCCCACGCCCGTTGCTTTTTTGGTGGCGTTCTGGTGTAGGTATATTGGTACTGCTGCTTGGAGGCTTTTGGATGGCAGACGAGTTTACTGAGCACTCGTTCCTAGAAATAAAGCCCCACCAAAGTCAGTCGGAGGAGCAATCCCGGCAATGTAATGTATCTCAAAAACTAAAAGCTACACGCCAACAAGGACAACGAGTAGTAGAACAGCTTTTTATTAAGCACGAGGCTTTGGAAGCCCAACCAACTACTCAATCTCGACAGAATAAGACGACCACGACCGTAAAAAAGGAATTAGATCACTCAAAGACAGCATACCTTGAAGCCAGAAAGTTACCGAAACGTTCCACGAAGATAAAGGTTGATACGGCTAGGCTTCCGCTAAAGTCTCTCGATTTGTCAGAGCTACCTTTGTTTATGCCGACTCGGCATTCGGAAATCGCTACCCAAAGGATAAGCTCAGTGGAAAGGAAGTCCTTACCCAGAGCTACATGGCGGCTTTTTGCCACTACCGATGCTTTCTTCTGGCATCTAAAGCGCAATCCCGTCTTTGTAGCCTCACACACAGAGTTCTCGTCCAATACTATTCCAAGTCTGCAAGATCGCTTTAGTGGAAGTTTTGGAGTCTCGGCTACTCGCCCCATCAAAGGACGCTGGGCGGCTTACGGGCAAGTCAGTTATCGCTATGTCCAAGAGAAGATGGACTACACTGTACGCGAGACCGTAGTGGCAGATTTTAGGCAGAGCACGCAAAACGAAACTTCTGCGTTTCCACGCTTTCCAAAAACAGAAACAAAGCACCGACGGAATGTTCACTTGCTGGGCTTAGGAACAGGCTTAGTCTATCAAATTACCCAAAAACAACACATGGGAGGCGGATTGCAAATACATGGAATCCTGCCAAGCGCGCAATTTGACGGAAAAATAACTGTGAGTGGTGATGTATTTTACCGTTATCGACTTACTCACAGGATAGCAGTTGCTCCAACGTTTACGTACTTCTTTCACCAAACAACTCCTAAGAGTGCCAATATAATCGGAAGGCCTTATGGCTTTGGGCTGCGTCTGGGCTGGAAGTTATAAAAATAACCCCCACATAAAATTAGGATTATGTGGGGGTTTTTATCTTAGGTGCTTTCTTATTTAATTCTGTAAGGTCCGTACCACTTTAGAGATACGCCATCCAGCGTTTGAGTAAGTAAGGAAGCAGCTTTAGGGTTATCAACGACCTCCCAGGACAGTTTACCGCGCTTCGATGAGCTACTTGGTCTTTTTGTGATCCGTCCTTGCCCGACGTATTGAAATTCTTTCTGGTTAAACAAGGTTACAACCACAGAATTACCCTCTACGGTACCCCTAAAAAAGAAGCGATGAGAATCTACGCCTCCCGAGTCGTGTAAGCCAGTAATATTTTTCCCTTGTTGTTCAATCTTTAGGCGTACGCCTTGGTTGTCGTCACGGCTTTTCCATATACCAGAGAAATCCGCCATCCCCCCTAGTTCTTCTGGGCTTTCTTCTTGCTGCGCTAAGGGACGAAGAATCATGGTAACCTTCTCCCCCGTAGGTTTGTAGGGGACATAAGTTGCAATGACCTCATTTTCTGTTTTTTTTGTGATGTTGAAGACATACATATATTTTTTTGCGTCCAAATCACTAAGGGTCATGGTCTGATTTTCTACAACGAAAAGCCCTGCTGCTACCATGTCGTTGATCTCAGGGAAGTCGAGATCATAGCGATTATTATCCGAGAACGAAATTTTATTTCTTTCAGGGGTCAACGTTTGGAGGTTAGCACTATCAGCGATCACGGTACGCATTTCAGAGATGTACCACTTCGTATTTTTAAAGGTTCTGAGCGGTCTATTGCCCTGCGCCCAAGCGAGGTTAGTTCCTAGAAAGGAAAGTGCAAAAACGACATATAGTATTCTTTTCATGCTGGCTAGTTTAGTTTAAGTGATTGTAAATTACACAACTTCATATACTTTCATGGGTTGTCACCTTTACTCGTAACGCAGGGATTCAATGGGGTCAAGCTTAGATGCTTTTATGGCAGGATATAAGCCAGCCCCCACTCCAACAACCACGCAAATTAAGATGCTACTCAAAATCCATAGCCAAGGCATCACAAATCCGCCTGATCCGATATAAGATGCAACAACATTACCGCCCAGAATCCCCAAAATAATACCAATTACGCCTCCAACTTGACAAATTAAAACCGCTTCGACTAAAAACTGCTGCCGAATCAGTTGTGGAGTTGCTCCTAATGACTTCCGAATACCAATTTCTCGGGTGCGCTCCGTCACAGAAACTAGCATGATATTCATCAAACCTATCGAGGCACCAAATAAAGTTAAGATGCCGATGCCAAAGCCTCCTACTTGCAGCTGGTCCAACGCACCTCCCAGCGACTTTGCGAGGGACTCGCTACGTGAAATTTCAAAAGATTCAGGTTCACCCAGCGGGTCTCGACGGATCAGACGCATCAATCCCCGGGCCTCTCCCATAGCCTCCTCGATGAGAT
>CAZNAK010000100.1:0-7594 GCA_964570645.1 uncultured Cytophagales bacterium
GGGTAAGGCGAAGATTATTTTTTTCATGTCAGTAAGCTGATAAATCACAAAACCTACTGTAAGATATCCTTACGGCAGGTTTTGTAGGTAAAGGTAAAAAATAAAAGCTTATTCTGCTTCGCTAGGTTTTAAGAGATCATAGAACTGCCCTAGCTTTGGAAGAAGTATAATTCGGGTACGGCGGTTGGTAGAGCGTCCTTCTGGTGTAGAGTTGTCAGCAAGTTCGACGTACTCAGACCGTCCTGCTGCAACCAGCCTACTCGGATCTACGCTAAAGTCATTTTGTAAAACTCTAACCACTGAGGCAGCGCGCTTTACGCTCAAGTCCCAGTTATCTTCAATGCAGCGACTATTGATCGGTACATTATCCGTGTGTCCTTCCACCATCACTTCAAGCTCAGGCTTGGACTGAACGATTTTTGCAATTTTGGCGAGCACTTCACTTGCTCTAGGGGTAAGTTTATCACTCCCTGACTTAAATAGCATTTTGTCCGAAAGATTAATGAATACCACTGTTTTATCGACTTTAACCTCTACGTCTTCATCCTCGATGCCGTCTTTGAGGACGCTTTTTAGGTTCAGACTTAGAGCCAGATTAAGGGAGTCTGCTTTACTTTTTGCAGCCAAAAGGTACTTAATATAACTGTCCTTTTTCTCTAGCTGCTTCAACGTTTGTCCGATGTTCTCGTTTGCTGACTTTGAGAGTACGGTAAGGTCATCTACCTGCGTAAACTGCTGCTCTCTTTGTTTTTTCAGATCATCAATTTGTGTTCGTAGCTCCGCAATGACCTCATCTTTAGAGTTTCTTATGCTATTTTGACGGTTTTCGCCTTCCTGAACCTCTTTGCTCAAAATTCCTATGCGCTGTCGAGAGTCAACCAGCTTTGACTCACAGGCATCCAGCTTAGCATTGAGGGCAGCGTATTTCTTCTGGGAGACACATCCACTTGAAAAAATCAGGCACACAGTAAGGAGGGATAGCAATTTTAAATGTTTCATGTTTTGAGTTTTTGTTCATTGTTCAAAAGATAATTTCCATCGACCCACTAGGGCGGATAAAGCTCATTGCACTCAATACAGAAGGAACGGCAGTTTTCGGCTTTTGTTACCTTCTATTTGCTACTCAGCCAGTAAATAACGCAAAAACCTATCGCAAAAACATCTTGCAATAGGTTTTATTTACACGACTCTTAGAAAGTACTACGGCTCGACCTGAACGACGATTGTCTCATCATTTTCATTCACGGCATCGGATTGTACCTGAAAAACTAACGTGGTACTTGCCTGCCCACTCGGGATAATTACTGTTCCTTCTCCTGTAGTGGCATTAAAGTCATTCGATCCGCTTATCAAAAAGTAGTCGTCGTTGAATGTTGCTGTACCGCTGAGAGAAAAGCTTACCGTCAAGGAACTCGCCGATACAACCGAACGATCAAAGGTAAAGACAAAGCTCGCTCCCTTATCTTCTAAGCTAGAAGAGGCTGAGATCGAGATACTTACTTCAGGTAGAGGAACACTAAATTCAAATGCACCCAGATCTACAATATTTCCACCGCCATTATCCTGAATACGTGGGTTTCCTGCGGCGTCGGTCATTACACCCGAAGGGACGAGTGTGTTATCACCTGCATCAATAGCTACTGAGCCTGCGGCGAGAGTTAAATCACCCGCTGCCAAATCATTAAAAGGGTCGGTTGCGCCTGTAATATTATTTCCATTATCGGTAGAACCTGCTGGAAGACTGTTTTCCTCAATGAGTGTGTATGTAGCCCGGGTGTTAGCTAGTCGGCTATTTAGCCACGAGGACACTCCAACGTTAGTGGTATTCCCCCAGAAGACGCAGTTACGCAGGTTAGGTCTTGAGCTTCCCGTAAAAGTTATACTAAAACTGCCAAAGTTTTGAGTAAAGGTTCTGGCATCGCTAAAAATTGCTGCCCCATTGTTGGTAGCGGAGTTACCTCCAAAAGTACAGTTGTTAAGCGTAGGGTTCACGCCGCCGCCGTCGCCATAATTATAGATTGCGCCGCCCTGATTGTTGGTTGAATTATTCCAAAAGCTGCAATTTGTATAAGTGACATTGGATGCCCCGTTAAGTTGACCTAAATTGTAAATCGCGCCTCCGCGAGAGCCTGCCGCATTACCCGTGAACGTACAGTTAGTGAACGACTGACTGTTATTGGAATTGCCAATGGAAACCGCACCCGCCTCAGTAGGGGAATAGTTACTCTCAAAAGTGCAGTCTGTGAATGAGAAATTTGCACCACTCGCAAAGACCGCTCCCCCGATACCCGAACCAGTAGTTAGATTATTAATGAAAGTACAAGCCGAAAAAGACGGGTTGGCATCGGGACCAGTCATATAAATTGCCCCACCAAGACTAATAGCAGAATTTCCAGAAAAGATACAATTCCTAACCGTAGGTCTGGCAAGGTCACCGGGGTTTCCGCTTAGATACCAAGCTCCACCAAACGTATCAGGACCGCCTGTATCATTTGAATTTCCTCCCGAAACCGTAAAGCCGTCTAACACAGTAGCGACACTAATTCCCTTGCCATATAAAATATGATAGGCATTTTCGGTATTCGACGTGATGCTTAGGCTTGATCCTGTGCCTGAAATCACGTCATCGTTATTGAAGTCACCGCTTAAAGTTGTTTTGTTGGTAATAAAGTCTCTTGCGTCAAGTACAGGCTGCGTAATTGGGCTTTCATTTCCTGCAAAGCCACCATAAACTTCTACGCCTTCAGGAATCCTGAACACCCCACGGCGCGGTTCCCCTGTTACTACGATCTCACCGTTGATTCTAAATTGCTCTGAGGGGTAATACGTCCCCGCCGCTACAAAGATACGATCTCCGCTAGTGGTAGCGGCTAATGCCGTCTGTAAGTCGGTGTAGGCATTTATCCAAGAAAGTCCTGTACTGTTGTCCCCTGCTGAACTCACATAATAGTCCGTTTGTGCAAGCCCAAGCATACTCTGAAGTGTCAAGAAACAAATTACCCAAAGCGTATATTTCATTTTTCTCATGGTTTTTATTTAAATTTTTAAAGTAAAAGAAAACACACCAACGTCTAAGCCTAGCCGTGCTGTGTCATGTAAGATGACTCAAATTTGAGTGCAAAGAAAGTTTTTATAATCAGAGTGGGTAAGGTAACTGTATTTTCGTTGGTATAAGTTGAATATTCGTTCATAGAAATCGAAGGAATGATGAAGGGAATGCCATATTGAAAAGTTAAGTCGTAATATTTCCTTGATTAGAACCACGAAAGTCCCGAAAAATTTTGAACCCTACTCGCTAACCCTTTGTTTTGCAAGTTGAAAGAAACAAAGTTCCGTAAGAAGAAATGAAGTACGATGTAATCGTTGTTGGAGGAGGGCACGCAGGGGCAGAAGCCGCACACGCTGCTGCCAAGCTAGGGTCAAAAACACTACTTATCACGATGAATATGCAGACCATCGGTCAGATGAGTTGTAACCCAGCTATGGGAGGAGTTGCCAAAGGACAGATTGTACGTGAAATTGATGCACTTGGCGGAATGTCGGGTATTATTTCGGACAAAACAATGATTCAGTTTCGGATGCTCAACCGCTCCAAGGGATCCGCTATGTGGAGTCCACGCTGTCAGAGTGACCGAATGCGATTTGCCGAGACCTGGCGACTAGCACTTGAGCAAACGCCTAACCTTGACTTCTGGCAAGAAATGGTGACGGAGATATTGGTTAAAGACGGACGCATTACGGGTGTAAAAACGCAGCTTGGGGTGGAGTTTGAGGCAAAAACGGTCGTCTTGACAAACGGTACCTTCTTGAATGGCTTGATTCATATCGGCGAGAAGAACTTTGGTGGTGGGCGTGTCGGTGAGCGGTCGGCGGTAGGCTTGACAGCTCAGCTTATCGGTTTAGGCTTTGAGGCAGGGCGTATGAAAACAGGTACGCCACCACGCGTAGATGCGCGTTCCATCAATTACGCTATTTTGGAAGAGCAGCCTGGCGACGAAAACCCAGGGAAGTTCTCGTTTTCGGACCAGACCGAGCCACTGCAAGAACAGCGTTCCTGCCATATCACCTACACCAATCCCGAGGTGCACGAAATTTTACGGACAGGGTTTGACCGTTCGCCAATGTTTAATGGGCGTATTCGAGGTGTAGGACCGCGTTATTGCCCTTCGATTGAAGATAAAATTGATCGTTTTTCGGAGCGTGACCGGCATCAGATTTTCGTAGAACCCGAAGGATGGGATACGGTTGAAGTTTATGTCAATGGTTTTTCCACTTCCTTGCCTTTTGAGGTGCAGCAAAAAGCCATGCGAAAAATTGCAGGCTTTGAGAATGCCAAAATGTTCCGACCGGGCTACGCGATAGAATATGATTATTTCTACCCGACACAGCTTCGTGAGAGCCTAGAGACAAAGCCCGTTAGCGGATTATTTTTTGCAGGGCAGATTAACGGAACTACGGGCTATGAGGAAGCCGCTTGCCAAGGCTTGATTGCAGGAGTTAATGCGCATCAACGCGCCCATGAGAAGGAGGAGTTTACGCTTTCACGTTCTGAGGGTTATATCGGTGTTTTGATTGACGATCTGATCCACAAGGGCACAAAAGAGCCTTATCGCATGTTTACTTCACGCGCCGAGTATCGCATTTTGCTACGTCAAGATAATGCAGATTGGCGACTCACCGAAAAAGGGCACGCACTTGGTTTGGCCGATGACCGCCGTCTGGCGCGCATTCAAGCTAAGAAAGCTGCCGTTAAAGAAATTAAGCAGATTTTACGAGAGCAAAGTGTCGCCCCAGAGGAGGCAAATGAGCATCTAGCGCATCGCGAGTCATCGTTATTGAAACAAAAAGTAAAGATTGTTGATCTGCTGCGCCGTCCCAACTTTGGTATAGAAGACCTTAAAATTATGAGTGGCGAGCTGCGTCAAAGGTTAGCTTCTTTTGATACAGAAATGCTGGAAGAAGCTGAAATTTCTATTAAGTATGCGGCTTACGTTGAAAAAGAGCGTTTGATGGTCGAAAAAGTTCAAAAGCTAGAACATGTAAAGATCAAGCCTGAATTTGACTTTAACCAAATTAAGTCGTTGTCGAATGAGGCTCGTAATAAATTAACGAAGCTTCGTCCCCGCACGCTGGGGCAAGCTTCACGTATTAGTGGTGTTAGTCCCGCTGACGTCTCGGTTCTAATGGTTTACTTGGATAGGGAACAGCAGACGGTGGAGGCTTAGTAAATCAGCGTTTTATGCCTGCAAAAGATAAATTTCACGATCACGTTACATGATGTATGAGTTCGCCGTCGATTAAATGTTTCTGCATAAAAAAACCTCAATACGTTCCAGCATTGAGGTTTTTCTAGTTCAAAAAAGGAGGTTGGTTTACGCTTCGTCTTTCTTTTCTTCTTCGTCTGAAGCAGGCTCTTCCTCTTCTGTTGTAGTCGAAGTTATTTCTTCTTCTTCCGTAGTCTCTTCCACGGCTTCTTCCTTAGTTTCCTCAGCTACAAACGTTACAGGTTCTTCTGCTACTGCTGCTGATTCGGTTTCCGTAGATTTCTTTTTACGACGACGGCTACGGCGTGTCCCTTTTTTATCCTCGTTAAGGAGGAGTTCGTTGTAGTCCACGAGTTCCATCATGCACATTTCGGCAGCATCACCACGACGCGCCCCTGTTTTGATGATTCGTGTGTAACCGCCCTTGCGTTCTGCGATTTTTTTACCGACTTCGTTAAACAGTTCCGTAACAGCTTCCTTGTCTTGTAACTTAGAAAATACTACACGACGCGAGTGCATGGTGTCCGTTTTACCTTTTGACAGAAGCGGCTCTACGTACTTACGCAGAGCTTTCGCTTTTGCTACGGTCGTAAAAATCCGCTTTTCAGTAATAAGCGCGACAGCCATATTACTTAGAGTGGCTTTGCGGTGTGCGGACTTGCGTCCAAGGTGGTTGAACTTTTTTCCGTGTCTCATTTTTACTCGTTTTTTAATTTATGCTCGACCAGCCTGAGTTTTGGTACTGATTGAGCGGAGCGTAATTTACGCTCCATCTGAAAGAATTAAAATAAAAGACCCTTCAGGGAAGGGTTAGAAGGTTTATTCCTCCTCAAGGTTGTATTTGCTTACATCCATGCCAAAGGTTAAGCTTTTTTCGGCAACCAGTTGCTCCAGTTCAGTCAATGACTTTTTACCGAAGTTACGGAACTTCATCATATCAGAAATCTCTAAACTGACAAGTTCGCCAAGCGTCTTGACGTTTGCAGCTTTAAGGCAGTTGTAAGCACGTACAGAAAGGTCTAGCTCCGAAAGTTGCGTTTTGAGGAGTTTACGCATGTGAAGCATTTCTTCATCTACGGTTTCAACTTCTTCCTCTTCGCCTGTGTCAAGCTGTATTTTCTCATCAGAAATAAGCATAAAATGACGAATTAGCGTATTTGCTGCTTCCTTGAGTGCATCCTCTGGATGAATCGAGCCATCGGTCTCGATTTCCATGATGAGTTTCTCAAAGTCTGTCTTTTGTTCAACACGTGTATTTTCGATGTTGTAACGGACATTTTTGATCGGTGTGTAGATCGCATCAATAGCAATGTAACCGATAGGTTGATCTTTCACCTTGTTAAGTTCAGAGGGCGAGTAACCCCGTCCTTTGTTGAGGTGCAGTTCTACTTGTAATTCTGCTGATTCATCCATGTTGCAAATGACGTGCTCTAGGTTCAATACCTCAAAGTCTTCAGCTGCCTCATCAATATCCCCACCCGTAAACGCATCTTTGCCTGAAATAGTCAACGAAATTACCATGTTTGGTGAGTCGTTTTCCTCATCAATGCGCTTAAAGCGTACCATTTTGAGGTTTAGGATAAACTCTGTCATATCCTCAACCACACCTTCGATGGTTGAGAACTCGTGTAATACACCCTCTACTTTTACGCCCACAATCGCATACCCTTCCAAAGAAGATAGCAGCACGCGACGTAAAGAATTACCTACGGTAACTCCATAGCCTGGTTCTAGTGGACGAAATTCAAATAACCCTCGGAATTCATCAGCCTTTTCCATAATAATACGGTCGGGCATCTGAAAAGATAGAAAAGTCATAACTTATTTTTTTCTTCGGTGATAAAGTGGTGAAAAGGAGTGGGATGACACAGGTTTTTGACTCGTGCCATCCACAAAAAAATTACTTAGAGTAAAGTTCAACGATCAACTGTTCGTTGATGTTTTCAGGAATTTCTTCACGCTCAGGGAAATTCAAAAATTTACCTGACATTGTACTTTCTTCCCACTCTAACCAAGAAGACTTTTGATGGCGATTACTACCAAGGCTATCTACGATCACTTCGAGTGACTTTGATTTTTCTCGAACACCCACGATGTCACCGGGACGAAGCGAGTGTGAAGGAATGTTCAAAATCTCACCATTTACTGTAATGTGCTTGTGCGTGACAAGCTGACGAGCCGCGCGACGTGTCGGGGCAAGTCCAAGGCGATAAACGGTATTATCCAATCGGGATTCCAAGAAACGAAGTAAGTTGGTACCCGTAACACCTGTCTTTGAGGCGGCACGCTTAAATATCTTACGGAATTGACGTTCTAGTACTCCGTAAGTA
>CAZNAK010000101.1:0-1753 GCA_964570645.1 uncultured Cytophagales bacterium
AGGCAGCGTGGACTCTTGCTCGTCCATGGCTGTTTTGAGCAATGTTCCCGCAAATTTGGGCAACGAAAGTGTGATAATACTCGAAAAGAAGAGGGCAATCATCCCTAGCACAAAGTAATGCCGGTAGGGAATCATGTATTGGTAGATTCCCAGTAGTTTTCTTAATCCCTGTTTGTTAAGTTTACGTTTGGAGTGCTCCCCATTCGTGTTACGCGTACGATTCATACTGCGAAAGTAATGATTATTATTAGACGGATTGTCCGACTGTTGGGTTTAATAAATTGTATTTTCGGTAATTTTGTACAAATGAAGGACTTTTGCTACTTTGAAACTTTAAAAAAACTAGGCTCTTATGACGCTTTCTGAAAGACTAGCCGCTTGGGCAATGCCGTTACTTTTAGTAGCTGCTTTCTTTGGCTGGACTAATTACCTACCCAAGGCCGCTTCGGATATCTCAATCGATGAGGATCGCTTACAAACTCATTTTCAGCGTCTTGCTGTCCCACGTTACACGGGCACACAGGGAGAGTCCAATGCACGTGACTACTTCAAGACCTGGCTTGATACGCTAGGCTTGGCAGTAGAAACGGAGCAAACCGTTCAAAGAAACGAAAATCAAGTGCGGTTTTCAGAAAGCATCTGGGCTACACTGACCGGTCAAGACACCACAAAAAGTTTAATCCTGCACGTTCCTTTATCGGCATTCTCACAGGGACAGGAAGCTTCTTCGGCGGCTCCTGCTGCGGCGTTATTAACTGCCTTAGAAACACTCATCGCCGACCGTGTAAAGCCACAAACTAATCTTATTTTTGCTTGGGGAGATAAAAAGTGGTCTAGCTCAGCGACCCAAAAAGTCATCGCCTGGAAAGGGGCGGGCACAAGAGGTAAGCTCCTTACTCATGGGCAGCTTAATGAAATCCCACCCTATTCGCCTCATTTGTTAAACGACGGGCTATTTGTGCAGAAGGCACAAGGAGCAGATTTAGAAATCGCTCCTTTCGGTCGTCAATACGTGGTAGGCACAGTGATGGATACCCCCGAAAACTACTCGCTTTCCACGCTTTACGAACAAGCTTCGGCAATGATAAGGGCTGCTAAGAGTGATTTTATGGTCAAGAAATACGACGACCAGACCAAGATCAGTTATTTTACTCTTCCCCTCTTTGGGCAGCTTACCTACACAGACGTTCAGGTGCGTGTAGTCGTGTTTACGTTTTGGGGGCTGTTGGCTTCCTTACTCATTCTGGGACTTCTCCGAAAAGCCATATCCTTGGGTTCGTATTTTTGGAGCTTGCTACTTCTCCTAGTTACATTAGTAGCGATTGCTTCGGGCGCAGACATCTTACGTATCTTGATGCTGCGTTTACATCCAAGCGTGATGTGGCTGGCGGGGTCGTCGTTACCGTATCGCGAATTTTTTGTCATCGCGATGACCTTACTAACGGTAGGAAGCTTTTGGCTACTGTATGGCTTTTTTGTGCGCTTTTTACGTCCGATTGAACTTGGGGCAGCGGCTTTGACGCTTTGTGGTATCGTCACATTGAACGCCTTATTTCCCGCTGTTAATCCGTTTAGCGAAGAGTTAACGGCTTTTTTGGGGGAACGGAATGCACTCGAAAGCTTTACTAAGATCCATTTTTGGCTCATTCCGATGTTTTGTGGGCTATTGAGCTGGACGTATGTATTACTCAGGGGACGGCGTGTTCAGCACTACAATCCTGCCGACACCCTTATTTTGACCCTATTTTTGCTT
>CAZNAK010000101.1:1763-7520 GCA_964570645.1 uncultured Cytophagales bacterium
TGGGAGAAGTCTGGATGGGATTCTCACTGGCTTCGGGAACCGCATTTTTAACACAGACCTTAATGCTCTGCGTATGGCTGTCGTTATTTCTCCCACAGTGGCGCGTTTTAGCGGGGGGGCTGCGCTGGACGATGCCATTTTTAGCTATCACTTCAGGCTTGGTTTTTCTGCTTTATTTTAATGCCATGCTTAGCTTTACGGTCAATCAAAAGCAGCCCACCAGTGCCTTTTTTGCTATTAACCTCAGCCAAGACCGTGCATTTTGGGCGAGTCAAGACCCAGACTTAAGAGCAGATTACACTAGAGCCATCTTTAAGGGCAAAGCCGAGCCAAAAAATGCGTTGCCACAAATCTTCCCACAAGCAGAAGGAAAGTTCACCACACGTCGTGACTCCATGCGCTACTTACCCGCACCTACTATCGAAAAGCTCGCCGACTCATTAGGTACACAAGATTCGATGCGGTATCTCTCGTTTCGTTATGTGCCTTCTCCAAGACAGGCAGAGGAAGCTTGGCTGTACTTCCCTGATACGGTTATGCTACGCAACATCAACCTGATAGAGCACGGACTTCAGTTTGACCCCGAGGCGACCACTTCTTTGAAGCTCATCGGAGCCGATACGACGACGCTTCAGGTTGTCATGCCCGCCCGTATGCCGTTTGAAGTTGCCGTATTGGAAGTTAAAGCAGGCTTAGGAGAGATTAAAAACTATACCTTCAAAAGCCGTATGATGAGTGAAATGCCGCGCCGTGGCATTCTTAATGATGCGGTTATACTCCGTAAAGACTTTAAGTTAGGGCAATACGTCGAACCCAAAAAATAAAATCCGCTGATGAACACCCGACTGATCCTTTTTTCATTGCTTGAACTCGGTATTTCGCTTTTGCTTGCCATTTTTGTTCTGCACCTAAGCTTTTTGGTGATTGACAAGCTGATAATGAAGCGATACAACATCCAAAAAGATAATATCGCTTACGCTATTCTGGCGGCGGCAATTCTTTTTTCGGTCGGAAACATCTTGGAGGGAACGATAGACCCCATAACGAGTACCATCCGGCAGCTTCAAGGCGTTCACGATCATATTGCCGAGATTGCAGGGAGAGCGTTTTTGTATATCGGAGTATTCTTACTTATTAGCTTGCTGATTGCGCTTTCGATCAATGTGATTTCGATCAAACTTTACGTCTATCTGACCCACTTTGATGAGTTCGAGGAAATTGGCCAAAATAACATCGCCATCGGTATCCTGACAGGCGTAATTATGATTGTTATTTCGATGTTTATCAAAGACGCTGTGATCCAGTTGATGGAATCGTTGGTACCGTATCCTGAAGTGCCGAGGTTTACGTAGATAATTCTTTAGGTTATGAAAATTAAAAACTTACGATTAAGGAACTACAAACGTTTTGTAGAGGAAAAAACTTTTTCGTTCTGTGAGCTTGAAGGAGAAGCTAACGATGTCACTTTGATTATCGGCGAGAACGGATCAGGAAAAAGCTCCATTTTACAAGCGGTTGCTATGGTAGTAGGTGGGGCAGTGCGTCCTGATTTCCGCCCGTCTGAACTTGACTGGTCAGGATTTCGCTATGACTCTATCCAGAATGGTCGAATGCCTGTTCAGGTAGAAGCCGAATTGTCTTTCTCTTCTGAAGAAATTGCAGCCACTGCTTCCTTTGCTCAACAAGTAAGAGAAATTTACCCACACCGAACCTATCTCTCGGGAGAAAAAGAAGCCATTGGCTGGTGGTTGGACTTTGAGAAAAATAAAATTTTTTCGGAGACATCTGTTGACTTTTATCAAGCTCACGGCTACCAGTATGCTCGTCAACTGAGTGCATATCATCAGGATACAACTTCTTTATTTGAATCCGTAGTAGGCACATTACTCTTTTATCATGAGCAACGGCACACGACAAGTATCAATACGAACATAAACAGTGATAATCAGCAGGAGGTGCTCAGCGATAAACACCTTAGACAACTTTTAGACGGATTCTATCGCTTTGATTGGCAAATACGAAATAATAATTTCGAGTTACGCCCTGGACAAAGAAATATTTACCGTACACTAGCTCAGAATTATGAGCATATTTTCGCGGGGAGGAAGTTTGAAGGTACAGTTCCAAGAATGCAACCTGAAAAGATCTTCGATGCCCCTGATTTTATCATTTCCGACGGTACGAATCAATACGATATTTCTGAGATGTCGGCGGGGGAACGCGCCGTCTTTCCGCTTCTGATAGATTTCTCGAACTGGAATATCAACAATTCGATCATTTTAATTGATGAAATTGAACTTCATTTACACCCGCCCTTACAGCAGGCTCTCGTTCGCGCTTTGCCCAAACTGGGAAAGAATAACCAGTTTATTATCACAACACATTCCAACTACGTAGCATCTAAGTTTTTGGATCATCAAATTATTAGGCTATGAGTGGGGTATTATTTTGTGAGGGAAAATACGATATTCAAGTATTAAGTGACGTTGTTAATGGTTTAGAGGGCTGGACGATTCAACCTACGGGTGGTGTTCGGGGAACGAAGGGTTTTATAAAAGGATATGAAAAGGCAAGTAATGTCCTGAAAGGGCACAATATAGGTTTCCGAGATCAAGATTTCGATTTCCCTATTGATGAAAAATTGTTTTTGGATGGAAGTATCGTTGTATCAGCCAGAATCTGCATGGAGAACTATCTTCTGCATCCAGAAGGAGTTTATCAATACCTAAAAAGTAAGCAGACCAAGATTAGCTTTAAGGAAGTTGAAGAACTCTTTTTTGAGACGTACGAAGAGTTAAAATATTACCAAGCCACTCGTCATGCCTTAGGTAAAACTCGAAAGTCCGTTCGTTTAGGAACACGCTGGACATCAGAAATTGGTAAATTACCAACAAATTTAAGTGAAAACTTCTGCCTTGAGGAAGCTAAAAAACTCATTGAAACCTTTCAGAAAAAGCAAGAGACAATTACAACGTCTCAGTTTGAAACTAACTATCAGCTTTTTCTCCATACGTTCGATAGCTCGTTCATTAAATCTCGTCAGCCACTTATCTGGTTTCATGGTAAGGACTTAATGACCCAGCTTATTCCAAAAATTCAACAACATTACGCTAACTTTGGACGAGATAGGTATTATTCATTCGCTTTAGACGTATTTGACTACGCACAATTTCCTGACCTCGTAAAACTACACCATCACTTAAAATCTCTCTAAACCCATGCCCAAACCCAAAAAAGTCACTCCGTTAATGAAGCAGTACAACGCCATCAAAAAGAAGCACGAGGGCGCGTTACTCTTATTTCGTGTCGGTGATTTTTACGAGACCTTCGGGGAGGATGCCATCAAAGCAAGCCGTATTTTGGATATTACGCTCACCAAACGGGCAAACGGCGCAGCTTCTGAAATCGAACTGGCGGGATTTCCTCATCATGCGCTGGATAACTATCTTCCAAAGCTCGTGCGGGCAGGCGAGCGGGTAGCTATCTGCGACCAACTCGAAGATCCCAAAGCGGCAAAAGGCATCGTAAAGCGCGGCGTGACCGAGCTTGTCACCCCCGGACTTTCGTATCACGATCAGGTACTAGAGCAAAAGCAAAATAACTATCTGTCCGCCCTCCACATCCATCAAACCAAAGGAAAACGCCAAGCAGAGCGCATCGGACTAGCCTTTTTGGACATCTCAACGGGAGAGTTTTCCGCCACCGAAGGCGAGTGGTCATACATCGAAAAGCTCCTCCAAAGCTACCGACCCACCGAGCTTATTTACAGCAAAGCCTATTACGGCATCGTTTCGGGAGTCGCCCCTGACGTGTCGGAGGATAACTCAGCACAAACCCTGCGCCTACTCACGGAAGACCTCCACACCTACCCGCTCGAAGATTGGATTTTTTCCAACAACTACGCCGACGAAAAGCTCACCCAGCATTTTGGCGTACAAAACCTCAAAGGCTTCGGACTCGAAGGGCAGACGGCAGCGAGTATTGCCGCAGGGGCAATTCTTTTTTATCTATCGGCGACTGAACACAAAGAAATCGGGCATATCATGCACCTTTCGCGCATCGACGAAAACGAGTTTGTCTGGCTGGATCGTTTCACGATTCGCAACCTCGAACTCATCCACTCACCCCACGAAAGCGGCGTTCCGCTCATCAATATTTTGGATAAAACGGTTACGCCAATGGGTGGACGGCTGCTCCGAAAGTGGGTTGTTTTGCCCCTCAAAAACAAGGAACGCATCGAAAACCGCCTTGCCGTAGCCGATTTTTGGGTGAAAAACGAAGCCGAAATGGGCGAAATTCGGTCATATTTATCCGAAATCGGAGACTTGGAACGGCTTGTCTCTAAAGTTGCTACAGGACGGATTTCACCAAGGGAATTGGGACGACTTCGCCAAGGGCTAGAAAACCTTATTCCGATTCGGCAAATTCTGGAACGCTGTGAATGCCCAGAAATACAAGCATTGCTAAAGCGTTTGAAGCCCTGTTCCGAACTTCTGGAGATTCTCCAAACCCGCCTGCAAGATGAACTCCCTGCCCTTGCCAACCAAGGAAATCTAATCCGCGAAGGCGTAAACGAAGAACTCGACGAACTGCGGAATTTAGCTTTTTCGGGAAAAGACTTTCTCGAAAATATGAAAGTTCGGGAGATGCAAGAAACGGGAATCACCTCGCTCAAGATTAGCTTCAATAAAGTTTTTGGCTACTACCTTGAGGTCACCAACGCCCACAAAAATAAAGTTCCTGAAAACTGGATCAGGAAGCAGACGCTCGTTAATGCCGAACGCTACATCACGCCCGAACTCAAGGAGTACGAAGAGAAGATTCTGACGGCAGAAGAAAAACTCCAAACACTCGAACAGCAACTTTTTGCTGCCGTGATCCGTGATACCGTACCGTTTGTGACCGACCTCCAGCGCAACGCCCAAATATTAGCCACGTTGGACGCTTTGGCTTCCTTTGCCGAGGTGGCGATCATTAGCCGCTACGCCAAACCTGAACTTGACGAAGCCAAAACCTTAGACATCAAAGACGGGCGACATCCTGTGATCGAAACGCAGCTTCCACCCGACGCGCCCTACGTCCCGAACGACGTATTCCTGGACGACGAAAGCCAGCAAATCATCATCGTAACCGGACCCAATATGGCGGGTAAGTCGGCTTTGCTTCGGCAGACCGCTTTAATCGTTCTGATGGCACAAATGGGAAGTTTTGTCCCTGCAAGTGCGGCAAAAATCGGATTAGTCGATAAAGTCTTTACGCGTGTAGGGGCATCGGACAACCTCTCGCAGGGGGAGTCCACGTTTATGGTCGAGATGAGCGAGACAGCCAGCATCATGAACAACCTCTCGGAGCGCAGCCTCGTGCTGATGGACGAAATCGGGCGCGGCACGAGCACCTACGACGGCATCTCCATCGCCTGGGCGATTGTCGAGTACCTGCACCGGCATCCGTACTGCCCCAAAACGCTCTTTGCCACCCACTACCACGAACTCAACGAACTCACCGGCGAGCTGGAGCGGGTCAAAAATTTCAATGTATCGGTCAAGGAAATTCAGGAGAAAATCGTCTTTTTGCGCAAGCTCAAACCCGGCAGCAGCGAGCACAGCTTCGGGATTAACGTCGCCCAGCTTGCCGGGATGCCGCAGGAGATTGTCGGGCGGGCGCAGGAGATCATGGGGCACTTTGCCGCCAGCAAAGTCAGTGACCAGCGGCGCAAAAAGACCCGCGACATTCCCCGCCGGATGGACTACCAAACCG
>CAZNAK010000102.1:0-5630 GCA_964570645.1 uncultured Cytophagales bacterium
CGATTATAATCCGAAAGTAAGATCAACGTTTGTGGTTTGATGTACCGGTGCTGGAACACGTCATCCAATAAAAGTAAATCCGTTTCGGGGGCTTCTTTTAAGATACGTCTCATTGCAGGAGCACGCCGCTCGCCCACCGCTACCCGAATGTGCGGATCGAACTTTTGGTAAAATTGCATGGGCTCATCACCAATGGTGTCAGCGGAGGCAGCTTTGTCAGCCCAAAGAAAGCCCTTTGTCTTGCGTCCGTAACCACGACTCAAGGTTACAAGTTGACACTTATCCTGAAAAAGTCGGATGAGGTACTCGATATGTGGCGTTTTTCCCGTTCCACCGACGGTTAGGTTCCCTACACCAATACTTTTGATGGGCGGAGTTACACTTTTTTTATAGTTTTTATCAAAGAGAAGATTACGAAAGCGCGTAACCCCATCAAAAAGCGCTGCAAGCGGTAGAAGGAGTTTCATTCTTACACAATATCCCAAGTTTGGTTTAGCTCGCTGATGGCCTGGTGCGCCGTCAGATCAAAAAGTGAAGGCACGACCGAAACATAGTTTTCTTCCAAAGCCTGTACGTCGGTGTCCTCGCCTTTATCAAGATTAACAAACTCCCCAACGAGCCAAAAATACTGCCTGCCGTACGGGTCAAATCGTTCGTCAAAATCTTCCTGCCACTTGGCGCGCGCCTGACGACAAACCTTAATTCCTTTGATTTCCTCTTCCCGTTTGATCGGAAAGTTCACGTTGAGGGCAACTCCTTTAGGTAAGGAAGTTTTAAGTACCTGTGAGGTGATTTTATTGATGTAGTCGCGTGTATGAGAAAAGTCTGCATCTGGTCCGTACTCGCACAACGAAAACCCGATGGCAGGAAGTCCTTCAATCGCTCCTTCAATGGCTGCCGACATGGTACCCGAATACAAGATGCTGATCGAGCTATTCGAGCCATGATTGACCCCGCTGACTACCAAATCAGGTGTACGGTTCAGTAGCACATGATTTTTAGCTAATTTCACGCAGTCCACAGGAGTTCCTGAACACTCATAGGCTTTGATACCCAAATCATCGAAAAGGGGGCTTTCACGAAGCCGAATAGGCCCGTGAATACTGATTGCATGCCCCATTCCTGATTGAGGCTTGTCAGGGGCTACAACAACCACCTCTGCCTCCAACTTGTGTATCTCCTCGACTAACACGCGGATGCCTCTAGCGGTAATACCGTCGTCGTTACTGACCAAAATCAAAGGCTTTTTTGCCTCTTTCATACGAATAGTTTTTTAAAAAATAAGCTTAGTAAAGAACATACTTGATATACCCCTTTGTTACAAAAGTATCCTTTTTCTGAGTGAAAGCGCATGAAAATACAAAAGGCTTTTCTTTTTTATGATAGTACTTCTACAAGAAATTGATTATTTTGTTGTTTTTAGTTCTATCAAAGGTGAAACTCGTGTAGCGTAAGTTGCGTTTCCCTCCAAAAAACATATCCTATGGAAAGCTTTCTTCAGATACTCCTTCCCGTTCTGGTAATTTTATTTTTCCTCTTCAGACAGGCGAAGCGTACGCGCCCCTCAAATATTCCCGATGCTCCCAAAGACCCTGCCTTAAGTGAGCCTAAACCTGTACGAAAACGTCCTACCTCTACCTTTGAGGAGCTTCTGCGTGAGCTGACCACCGTTAAAACAAAGCCCAAAGAAGACCCGCAAGCGCAACAACGTATGCAGCAAGCTCGTGCGCGTCAGCAAAAGGAAGATAGTCTTGATCAAAAGCTAAAAGAATTGGATCGGAAAATTGCAGCCGTAGAAGCGCGTCAGAGGCAGTACGAGGACGAAATGGAAGAACTCCAACACCGCCAGATTAACTGGAAGCGTAGATTACAACACGCTAAGTCGGCGAAGGATGCAGTAGTGATGTCGGAAATTTTTAAACGAAAGTTTTAGTCCTAAATAATCAAGCTCACCTGATCACAATTTGATGAAAACACAACAAAAAGGACAACGCGGTGAGCAACTTGCACTCGAACTTCTGACTGCAAAGGGGTACGAGCTTCAAGTGAGAAACTACCGTGCGGGGCGAGGCGAGATAGACCTGATTTTTCAGAAGGATGAGTTACTGATTTTTGTAGAAGTAAAATACCGAAGTTCTGACTCGTTTGGTCTGCCCGAAGAAACGCTCAAAGAGGCACAGCAAGAACTGATTCGGCGTACGGCAGAGGCGTATCTGGATGAGATTGATTGGGAGGACGACTTACGGTTTGATGTCGTCGCAATTTTGGAAAAGAAAGGACAAAACCCCGAAATGGAGCACTTTGAAGATGCTTTTTAGCCCAAAATTGATCCACCTGCTTCCCTGTACTTGCTAAACTGACAAGGAGAATACGTCATCCAAACGCCTTTATGAATGAATGATGTGTATTTATATTCGTGGAACGTATAACCTCTACCTCACCCAACGACAAACCTTTTCAATAAGCTCGTCATAATCAACGGGTTTGGCGATGAAGTCGTTCGCGCCTGCATCTTTGGCCGCCTGCTGATCTTCCTCCTGTACTTTCCCCGTGATGGCGATGATGGGAATACTCTGTAAACGTTTGTCGCTTCGTATTTCGCGCATGGCCTCTAATCCGTCCATTTCGGGCATTACAGTATCCATCATCACGAGGTGAACGTCCTCTTTTGCCAGCATTTGAAGGGCTTCTTTGCCGTTGAGTGCTTCCAAAATAGTCGCTTCAAAGTTTTCGAGTGCCGAGGCAATGACGAAGATATTTCGGATGTCATCATCCACGACCAAAATTTGCTTATTCTTCACGGTGCGCTTAACCTCCTCCTCGGTTGGCTTTTTATGTTCCTCGGTTGGCTTTTCCGTAGGACTTGTCTCTTTTTTAGCTTCCAACTCCCGTACTTTCGCTTCGAGACGTTCTTTGGAGGAGGAACGCTCTTCTACCTTCTGTACGTGTTCTTTTTTCTTTGATTTTATGTCTTTCTCCTGCATCACTTGCTCGCCCATGCGATGAAGGAATAATGCTACTTCGTCGCGTAGATCTTCTTCGGAGTCCTGACTTTTGAGCAAAATACTTTGTGCCGCCTGTCGGACTTTTCGCTCTTCCTCTGGCGAAAGGTTTTTTGCCGTATAAACAATGGTTGCGACTCTCGGAAAGTTCCCTTGTATGTATTCGCAGATCTCGAAGCCGTCCCCGTCGGCGAGCGCGAGGTCGATAATTGCTCCGTCGTAGGAGTCTTCCTTGAGTGCTTTTATGGCTGCATCGCGTGAGCGCACTCCACGTACGCGTACATCACTGCCGCCCAGAAGTTTTACTAAGTTTTCGAGCTGAATTTCGTCGTCCTCCACAATTAAAAGCTCTTTGACTTTCTTTTCAGACAGCGTTTTGATATCTAAAATTGCTTTTTTGAGGTCGTTCTCCCGGATGGGTTTCTGTAAGAACCCGATGGCACCTCGCTTCAAGACGTTCAAATCCTTATCCTGCGCCGAGACAATCTCAACTGGAATATGGCGAATAGCCTTTTCGGACTTGAAAATTTGTAACGTATCCTTCCCCTCTGTGTCAGGTAAGCCTAGATCAAGCAGGATTCCCGTAGGCTGATATTCTTTTGCTAGCTCAATGCCCTCTTCGGCACTTTGACCAATAACTACTTTAAAGCCCTGATCCCGAATCACTTCCGCCATGCCTTCGGCAAACTTAGCCTCATCCTCAACGATCAAGATGATGCGGTCACTCTCGTTCAAACGGTCACGATCATCATTAACGGAGATTTGAGGCTTACTTACGGATGACTTTGACACGTTGGTCGTTCGTGCTTTTAGGTGTGTCTCCACTCGTTGCGCTACGCTCGCGTCTTTTTTGGTCGCGATTGGAACGCCATCTGCATCTAGCAAAGACTCATCTAGTCGCTGATTGATAGCTAGCGTGAAGGTACTTCCTTTTTGGGGCGTGCTTTCCAGTAAAATTTCACCTTGTAGTAGCTTAGTTAACTCGCGGGCAATGGAGAGACCAAGTCCCGTTCCGCCAAACTCCCGTGACACTGAGCCATCAACTTGTTTGAAGGCTTCAAATATTTCAGCTTGTTTTTCGGGTGGAATACCGATTCCTGTATCTGCTACGCCAATATGTACTTGTGCTGGATTGGTTGGCGAGGGGGCAATGCGGAGTGTTACCTGCCCTTTTTGGGTAAATTTGAACGAGTTGGAAAGGAAATTTCGGATTACTTGACTCAAGCGATCTCGATCTGTACGAAGCTTGTCGCCGAGTTCATCTATGACGTTAAATTTAATATTTTTTTCCTGCGCGATGCCATGAAAAAGGTCGTGCATCTCGTCGAGCAGTGCTTTTGGGGCAAACTCTGTGGCGTGTAAAGCCATACGCCCTGCCTCAATTTTTGAGAGGTCAAGGATATCGTTGATCAGACGAAGCAACTCCTCGCCCGACTTATTAATAATTTGCGCTTTCTTGGTATCCCGCTCCGAAAGGTTCTTTTGATCGTTCTTGGAGAGCATCTTGGAAAGCATAATGATAGAGTTGAGCGGCGTTCGTAGCTCATGCGACATATTGGCCAAAAACTCTGACTTGTAGCGGTTCGAGATTTCGAGTTCCTCAGCACGGCGATCCAATTCTTCTTTGGCCTGAATTAAACTCTGGTTACGCTGCTGCAATTCTTGCGATTGCTCTTCGAGTTGCTGGCGTTGTTCTTCGAGTTGCGTATTTGCTTCCGCAATTTCTTTGGCGCGCGTCTGTGCATCGCGGGTTGCCTCTTCCGAGACTGCTAAAAGTCCCTTAATTCGTTCCGTTTGCCGTACCGAGGAGAGATAAGTGGCGATAATCTGAGACGCTTGCAACAAAAACTCTCGGTGAGCCGAAGAGAACTCCTCAAAGGAGGCGAGTTCAATTACGCCCTGCAACTCATTTTCAAAAAGTAGTGGAAACGCAAAACTGTTACGCGGCGGCTCGTCAATGCTTCCCGTGGAGATCGTTACGTCATCGCGCCGAATATTACGGAGTAAAATCGGGCTTTGCTCCAAGGCAACCTGCCCGACAATGCCTTCTCCAAGTTTAAACCGATTACCAAGGGCGTTTCGCTCCGTAAAAGCGTACGTACCAAAGAGTTCTAGTTCTTCTTCTTCGGGGTTATAGATATACAACACACCTTGCCCTGCATCAACGTAACGCGCCACAAAGCCCACCGCTTTCTGACTGATTTCCCTAAAATCAAGCTGTCCTGATAGTTTTTGCCCAAGTTCTGAGAGACCATCTTTCAACCAATTCTGTTGCTCGGAGTCTGTACGATTTTGGCGTAGATTCAATGCCATTGCTTGCAAGGCGGCACCGAGTTCATCATTAGAACTTCGACGGCGGATATTAATCGTGTAATCCCCCTTTGCGATGGTTCGTGCCTGCGAAATGATTTCTTTAAAATTTTGGATCATCTGATTGATCGCCTTGGCAAGGCGGTCATTCTCTCCACGCGGCGTGATGTTTTGGGAAAGGTCACCTTGTGCGATTTTGTTTGCCAGATGAGTCACTGCCTGAAGCTGATCTACTAGGTCGTGAACAGACTCATAAATTCCCGTTCGGTCGCGCTTGTCTCCCTCAAAAGCAATATCGAGATCACCTTCCGATACCCG
>CAZNAK010000102.1:5640-6558 GCA_964570645.1 uncultured Cytophagales bacterium
CGGCGAGTAATTCTGGCGATTTCAGCGGGTTCACCCCCTACTTGCCTGCGGATGCTTCTGACGATCAAAAAAACAACTACAATACTCAAGGCAAGAGACACAAACATGGAAGCGATAATAAACCACTTTGACTCCTGATAAACCTCTTTGTTGGCAGCCACTTTTAGCTGTCCTAGCTTATTATCTCGATCAATCAGGGTTCGTAATCGAGTTTGGGCGACTTGCAGCGTCTTGATTGCTGACTTCATCGTTTCTGAAGCCTCATAAGCATCGCCTGTATTTGATGTATTGATTACGCGCTTTACTTTTTCTCTTAAATTTAAATACTGCCGCTCAAAGGCCTCTAAGGTGACTTTATTATCACCCGCATATCGTTCCAAATCTTTGTATCCGTTTCTCAGAGAGTCCTGCCGAGAAAGCGGCACATAGTTGTCATTTTTTTCTTCTACCAAAGCCTCGTAGTAAGCATACCGCTGATCCAATAGCATTTTGTACGTTTTTGTATGGGCCTGGATTTTCTTTTCGTATTTCTCCATTTCCGTCTCCTTTTTTTCCTTTTCGTCAAGGTCAAAGGTGACGATATGCTGCTGGGCGGCCGTAGAGTATTTTTCAAGGTTCTCACTGATCTGGACGAGATTATAAACACTTGGCATCCAGACCTCACTGATCTGTGCAGAAACCCGTTGGACTTGCTGGAACTGATAGATTGCAAAAATATTCACCCCAATCGAGAGGGCTAAAACCACCGAAAAGCCCAAAAAAAGTCTTCTTGCAAGGGTGTTGAGTTGTAGTTTCATATTGCTTTAGGTACAAATTGTGTGCATTTCTTACCTGAATGTAAAAAAAGTTTTCTACGGCATTGCTTTTGCTAATTTACTTGATTAACTAGATACATTCTAATTCCCGTACTGAATAACG
>CAZNAK010000102.1:6568-7499 GCA_964570645.1 uncultured Cytophagales bacterium
CTATTCTACTTGTCGTTGATGACGAACCCGATGTGCAACTGCTTGTAAAGCAAAAGTTTCGCCGTGAGATTCGTGACGGAAAATACAAATTTATCTTTGCTGAAAACGGCGTTGATGCACTGAGTAAGCTCAGAGAAAATCCCGACGTAGATGTAGTACTTTCGGACGTAAATATGCCGCAAATGGACGGGATCACGCTCCTTTCAAAGACCCGAAAAGTCAATCCTACCGTACAGACTATTATTGTTTCTGCCTATGGCGATATGCGAAATATCCGAAGGGCGATGAATAACGGGGCGTTTGACTTTGTAACCAAGCCCATTAACTTCAATGATTTAGGAGCCACGATTGACAAAACGATTCATCATGTGCGCCAACTCCGTGAAGCGATTGAAGAAAAAGAAAAACTGTACCATCGACTCGAAAGGCACAGCGAAATGCTTGAAGAGACCGTCGAAGAGCGTACGGCAGAAATCGAAGAGCAACGGCGTATCATTGAAGCCAAAAACCAAAACATTATTGAGAGCATCAATTACGCCAAACGGATTCAAGAATCTATTCTTCCCACCCAAAAAACAATTCGTCGTTTACTTCCTGATTCATTTATTTTCTTTGAGCCACGGGATATTGTCAGTGGGGATTTTTACTGGATGAGCGAACACGAGGGGAAAACGTTGGTAGCCGCAGTAGATTGTACGGGGCACGGCGTTCCGGGTGCATTTATGAGCCTGATTGGTAACGACTTACTCAACGTGATTGTAGCACAGGACATTGTTTCTCCCGAGAAAATTCTGGCAGAGTTACATAAAGGCGTACGTAAGGCACTGCATCAAGAAAGCGGAAAAAGTCGAGATGGGATGGATGTTGCGCTATGTTTGATCGATGAAGAAAAAGGAGTAATGGAGTTTGCAGGAACGCGAAACCCGCTTAT
>CAZNAK010000103.1:0-7486 GCA_964570645.1 uncultured Cytophagales bacterium
AGAAGCTTCGTGATGCTAATGCCCTAAAGGTAAACTACTCAACGGGTCTGCGTGTCGATTAGAGGCAAAGCTTATATACTGTAACTATAAAAAAAGTGCGATAACTTCTGAGATCGCACTTTTTTTATTTGTATAGTTTCTCTGAGAAGTTGAATATACTAGAGATTAGACTACAAAAGTTTTTGAAACTTTTGTAGTCTTTCTTTATAGATAAAATTTAATGCTTAAAGTGACGGAAGCCCGTTAGCACCATTGTCATATCGTTTTGGTCACAGAAATCAATAGAATCTTGATCTTTGATAGATCCTCCGGGCTGAACGACAGCACGGACACCTACTTCACGGGCAATTTTTACGCAGTCAGGAAAAGGGAAGAAAGCATCCGAAGCCATCACACCATGCGCGGGGTCAAACCCAAACTTTTTCGCTTTAGTAATGGCTTGCTCTAGCGCATCTACGCGGGAAGTTTGTCCTACTCCAGCAGCAAACAGTTGTCCATCCTTTGCCAAAACAATCGTATTTGACTTAGCGTGTTTGGCGAGCTTATCGGCAAACATCAGGTCTTTCATCTGTTCCTTGGTAGGCTGAAGTTTGGTAACAGGGCGTAGCTCTTTTTCAATCACGGCATAGGTGTCTTTGTCTTGTTCAATAATACCATGTAAGAGTGTTTTAAACTGGCGTGACGGGAAAGCATACGGTTTACGTTTTAGTAAGACGCGTTTTTTCTTTTTGGTAAGTATTTCCAAGGCCTCTCTGCTAAAGTCTGGAGCGATCAACACCTCAAAAAATAACTGATGAAGCTCTTCGGCTGCCCCTGCATCGACTTTGGTGTTCGTAGCCAGTACGCCACCAAATGCGGAAACAGGGTCACATTTTAGCGCGTTCAAATAAGCTTCTTTTACAGTATCAGAAAGAGCAAATCCGCAAGCGTTGGTATGTTTTAGAATGGCAAAAGACACGCGTGGGTCATCCTGGAACTCATCTACCAGCGCAACGGCAGCATCAATATCTACGAGATTATTATAAGAAAGCTCCTTACCGTTTAGTTGATCAAAGACTTTCTCGATATCTCCATAAAAGACAGCTTCCTGATGCGGGTTTTCTCCGTATCGTAATGACTTTCCGCGCTGAACGCTCTGTTTAAAGGTTTGAATCGGTGTGCCAGCACCATTGAAATAATTAAAAATCTGTGTATCGTAGTGTGCCGTTACCGCGAAAGCGTTTGTGGCAAAACTTAAACGATCTGCTTCAGCGGTCTTTCCTTCCCCTTCTTCAAGAAGCTCCAAAAGTTGCGCGTACTGGCTTCGGGAGGAGACAACTAAAGTATCTTTATAGTTTTTAGCGGCCGCACGAATCAGAGAAATGCCTCCAATGTCAATTTTTTCGATGATCTCAGCGTGCTCGCCATCTGCGGCGACGGTTTCTTCAAAAGGGTATAAGTCCACAATCACTAGATCAATTTGCGGAATATCATATTTGGCTGACTCTGACTGATCGGCTTCATTGTCGCGCCTTTGTAAAATCCCGCCAAAAACCTTTGGGTGTAGCGTCTTTACGCGTCCTCCAAAAATAGAGGGGTAATCGGTCAAGCTTTCTACCGCAACGACAGGAATATCGAGGTCTTTAATAAATTTTTCTGTTCCTCCAGTCGAGTAGATTTTGACTCCAAATTGATGGAGACGTTCGACAATGGGCGTAAGCCCCTCTTTGTGATATACGGAAACTAACGCAGATTTGATCTGTTGCATGGTTAAGTGAGCTAACTTAAGTTTGGGCCGCGAAGGTACGGAAATTTTTGAGCTTTAGGTAACTTAATCTTCTTCGAGCTGTTCCAAGACGTCAGCCAAATCATCGAAATCCTTGTAGCCTACCTTTTCTTCTTCGCTTCCTCGCAGGGCAAAACCCGCAAGTTTACTTTCGATGAGTCGTTCAATATTATTAGGATTGATGCCAAAGCCCAATAAGATCGGAAAGCGGGCGGCGAGTTGGAGTAGCTCATTTTCAAGGTCTTCGCTGAGATCAACGGGCGTTTCAGGGTCAAGTAAAAAATAAGTTACCCGCTCTTGGTGTGTTTGCATGAGGGTTTCCCAGGACGGTGGATCGGTGGTTTCGACCTTGAGTATTAAGGGAAGTTCGTAGGCGGATAACTCGCCGAGAGCCTCGGGTGCGGAAGTTTGCAGAAAGTCCAGTTTGTAATCCGTTAAACCCACCAGCGGACGGCTGTCAAGCTCGCCTATCCAGCGCGGGCCAACGATCCAATTTCGGATTTCTTTGAAGGTCTCCGCCCCAACAAATTGCGGTACCGAAGGTTCTAATGATACTCCCAACAGAGGAACACCCATTCCTGCGCCGTAGCGCGCATCGTGGAGGTGGGAAACTTGGCTGATTTTGACGAGTTTCTTTAATTGCATAATCAAATACTTTTTGGCAAAAATGACTATTCTGATTCGATTTTCCTTGTTTTTCTTACTTTTTGGATTGTTGACAGCTTGTGGGTCAGACCTCAGAGGCAAACCAGCACCTGACTTTGCGCGCACTGATCTTGATAGCGAGCTGCAATCGCTGGAGAAACATCGCGGAAAGGTTGTCATGTTATATTTTTGGGCAGATTGGTGTCCTACCTGCAAGAAAGAGTTCCCGCAAACGCAAGAATATTACGAAGAACTCGCAGGAGAAGATTTTGAGTTGTTAGCCATTAACGTCGCACAGCCCAAGGAAGCCTCTGAGGTATTCCGTGGAAAATACGGCGCGACTTTCCCGATGCTTACCGACGAGAAATCAGAAATTACAGACCTTTACGATGTGGAAGTCCTGCCGACCAACTATTTCATTGATCCCGAAGGAAAGATTATTCGTCGTATTGACGGCTTCGTGGACAAAAACCAAGCGCGTGTGATGGTCAAACAACATCGGAAGGGCGAGTAAAGGGGAATAAATGACCGTAATTTCCTATCTTGTCCTTATGCTAGATCAGGTACTACACGCACACTACCAAAAGATTAAAAACCTTCACCTCCGCGACCTTTTTGCGGACGATCCAGCGCGATCCTCTCGCTTTTCGCTGGAAGCAGCAGGGCTTCTTCTGGATTACTCCAAAAATCGAATTACCAAGGAAACGCACACCCTACTTTGTGACTTTGCCCGTCGTAAAAAACTCCCCGAGGCGATCAAAGCCATGTTTGCGGGCGAAAAAATCAATCAAACCGAAGGGCGTGCTGTCCTGCATACCGCCCTACGAGATCAAAGTAACCGTCCGCTGCTGGTTGCTCAAAAAGATGTGATGCCAGAAGTACGCGCTGTACAGCAGCAGATGCAAGCGTTTTCGGAACAATTACACACAGGAGAGTGGCGTGGATACACGGGAGACCGTATTACGGATGTAGTGAATATTGGAATTGGTGGTTCTGATCTCGGACCGAGAATGGTTGTTCAGGCACTTACGCCTTATCACAAAGAAGTTCGTGTACACTTTGTGTCCAATATTGATGCTTCTGACCTTCTTCAAACCCTGCGTTTTTGCGCGCCCGAACGAACGCTTTTTCTGATTGCGTCCAAAAGTTTTACGACACAAGAGACTATGACCAATGCGCATACAGCAAGAAAATGGTTTTTGGAAGCTGCGCGAAACGAGGCAGCTGTTCAAAAACACTTTGTAGCTATTTCGACCAACGAGGCGGGCGTTCAGGAGTTTGGTATTAGGCCGCAAAATATGTTTCGTTTTGAGAATTGGGTGGGAGGACGCTTTTCGGTTTGGTCAGCCATCGGTTTATCGGTTTGCTGCGCGATTGGATACGAAAACTTTGAGAAGTTCCTAAAAGGGGCTTACGCGATGGATACCCACTTCAAAACGGCTGACTTTGAGGAAAATATGCCCGTACTCCTAGCACTGCTGGGAGTTTGGTACAACAACTTTTTTGAGGCAGCAACGCAGGCTATTCTTCCTTACGATGAATTTCTAGCACTTTTTCCTGCCTATCTGCAACAAACGGATATGGAAAGTAACGGAAAACGCATCAATCGCGCGGGTAAACCTGTAAGTTACACCACCGGAGCCGTGGTTTGGGGACAGGCGGGCACGAATGGGCAACACGCTTTCTACCAACTTATTCATCAAGGGATGCAGCTTATACCCTGTGATTTTATTCTGCCTATTCACCCGCATCACGACGAGCTGACACATCATCAAATTCTACTCTCGCACGGCATTGCGCAGACCGAAGCCTTGATGAATGGACGCACGAAATCACAACTCAGCGATAGCTTTCAGGATAAATTCCGTGTTTTTGAGGGGAATATCCCGACCAATACCATCCTGATTGAGCAAATTACGCCCGATACGCTTGGTAGCCTCATGGCACTTTATGAGCATAAGATATTCGTTCAAGGTATTCTTTGGAATATCTTTAGCTTTGATCAGTGGGGGGTAGAATTAGGAAAAGAACTTGCTTGGCGGATACTGCCCAAACTCAAAGACCCTACAAGCAATCTTCAAGGACATGATAGCTCAACACAGCGTCTTATTCGGCGTTGCCGTCGGATTTGAATTTTTCGTCAAGATTAGAGAACTTAGGGTCCCAAACACGTAGAAATTACACACATGAGCGAGCAGAGCACTACCACACCGCAAACAGAATCTTTCTCCAAAGAGACTTACCAATACTGGTACGAGACCATGACCCTCATCCGACGGTTTGAGGAGAAATGTGGACAGTTATACGGTCAGCAAAAGATTCGGGGTTTTTGTCATCTGTATATCGGTCAGGAAGCTTGTGTAGCAGGAGCTTACACGGCACTCCGCAAGGACGACAAATGGATTACCGCCTACCGCGACCACGGACATCCACTCGCACTCGGCACCTCACCCGAGTCCATTATGGCAGAGCTTTTTGGTAAAAAAACAGGTTGTACGGGCGGAAAAGGTGGCTCGATGCACCTTTTTGACAAAGAACGTCACTTTATGGGCGGGCACGGGATTGTTGGCGGCCAGATTCCACTGGGTGCGGGCATCGCTTTTGCAGAAAAATATAATAAAACCGATAACCTTTGTATATGCTACATGGGGGACGGTGCGGTGCGTCAGGGGGCCTTCCATGAAGCCCTGAATATGGCGATGAGCTGGAAACTTCCAGTCATTTTTGTCATCGAGAATAACGGCTATGCGATGGGAACCTCAGTAGAGCGAACCTCCAACGTAACTGATTTGTACAATCTTGGGGATGCTTACCATATGCCTTCCGAACCAGTGGACGCGATGCAGGTTGAGGAAGTACACTGGGCGGTAGAACGCGCTGCCGAACGCGCCAGAAACGGGGACGGACCCACATTGCTGGAGTTCCGAACCTACCGCTACAAGGGACACTCTATGTCTGACCCCCAAAAGTACCGTACCCGTGACGAGGTCGCCGAATACAAAGAGCGTGATCCGATCAAAAACCTCCACAGAAAGCTCATAGATAAAGGGATTTTTACGGAAGATGAGCTTAAAGCCTTTGATAAACAAGCTAAGGAAAGAACAGCCGCTGCCGTAAAGTTTGCCGAAGAGTCGGACTGGCCAGAAGGAATGGATGCGTTTAAGGATGTGTATGTAGAGTCAGGTTACCCATTCATCCAAGACTAACTAATGCTGTTTATGAACGGCTACTGCTCGCTCAGCGTAACGTACTTTCTCTTTCAGGCAAAGGCTTAGTCTGGTCAGCGAGATAAAAGTCGAGCAAATTTAATAGCTTTGTCTCGTGCAAAAGACACCTACACAGCGAAGTTATCAGCAAAAGCGTATGGGAAGCTTTCCCGTGCTCGGTGTACTGATTAATATAACAATCGCCTTAAGCGTAACAGGAATTATAGGCTTGTTGGGTATCTATACATTTCGTTTGCAGCAGCATATCCGCGAAAACACGCCTGTTCGCGTCTTCCTGCGTTCAGATTTATCGGAGGCACAGCGTATCCAGATTGAGCAGAAACTGGCTTCTTATACTTTTGTCGCAGAAAGAGATGGACAAGCGCGGGTACGATTTCTATCTAAGGAGGATGCCATGCAGCAAGAAATTGAGCGTACGGGCGAGGATTTTAGCGAACTTATTGCCAACCCGCTGCCTGACTCCTATTTTATCCATCTCGAAGAACCTTATTACACCCAAGCTAACCTTAGCATCATTCGGGAGAAGTTGGAGGCTCTTACAGGAGTACGTGAGATTAAGGTAGAGGAAGATTTTGTGGTAGAAATTAATCGTAACTTCCGCCTCCTAATGTATATTTTAGGTACTTTTGCGCTGGTCTTTTTTGTGGCCGCTGTCATCTTGATTGATAATGCTTTACGCCTTGCGCTGTTTTCCCAACGCTTTCTTATTCGGAGTATGCAGCTTGTAGGGGCTTCGCGGGGGTTCATTATCCGTCCGTTTTTGCATCGTGCCATGCAACAAGGACTCATCGCAGCCGGAATCTCCATTGTGGTGATGGCAGGCTTAAGTTACCTGACTCGAAACTGGCTAGAGTCTTTGTCTCTACTCCAAGATTTGCCGCTTTTGGTACTCTTAGCGTTTTGTTTAGTCGCACTAGGGATACTTTTGAGTGCGGCAAGTGCGTACTGGGCGACTCGAAAATATCTAAAAATGTCACTTGACGAACTCTATTAATTATGAGTAAGAAAAAATCAAATCGTAATAAGCCGAGGGGAAAAGCCACCTCAAAACCTGCAAAACCGCAGCCTAAGCCTGTGGCTGAGAAGGAGTCCGTAAAATCTAAAGCATCGGTCACGACCACGAAAGTCAAAAAC
Source organism: uncultured Cytophagales bacterium (assembly GCA_964570645.1). GTDB lineage: Bacteria > Bacteroidota > Bacteroidia > Cytophagales > Bernardetiaceae > DAISIL01. Next base: position 6,772 of record CAZNAK010000103.1, read on the forward strand.
TTAAGCTCTGAAGCAATGCAGGCAGCTGGTTTTCCATTTACTAAGATGAATTACCGTCTCATGATCGGTGGCGTGCTGACGATTGTGCTTGGCTTTGTTTTGATGTCTATGGATAGCGAGCCGCATGGTTTTGGATTTGTTGGACTCACGCTAGGCCCAGTGGTGACCTTCTCGGGTTTTATGCTCGAAATCGTTGCTATTCTTTGGAGCGATAAAAAGTAGTTCTGCCTCACGATGACGGAAAGTTTTGAGTTTTACAGGCAGATTGCCGAGGAGTGGATTCCGCTACAAAAGTTTTTGAATTTCAAACTCCTTCACGTTGAAACGGGCTTTGCTGCTATTCTGATCCCTGTTCGTGAGGAGTTTGTAGGAGACCCCCGCTCTTTAAGAATGCACGGCGGACTGATCTCTTTGGCCATGGATGCTACGGGCGGAACGGCCGCTTTCACCAGTTTACCAAACCTATTCGAGGATTCTATTGCGACTGTTGACCTGCGAGTAGATTACATAAGTCCTGCGAGAATGGAAGATATTCAGACTGAAGCACGCGTACTACGAGCCGGCGGGACCACTATTTTTACAGACCTCAAAACTTTCCATCCCACCACACCCGATAGCATTCTGGCCGTAGGACGCGCGGTTTATAACATCAAGCCTGGGAAAGCAAAAACCCAGATACGCTAAGCGCATCTGGGTTCTCTTTAGTACTTTTCTG
>CAZNAK010000104.1:0-1708 GCA_964570645.1 uncultured Cytophagales bacterium
TAAGGACGTTGGGCTTACAAAAATAAGAAAAAAATCCTGCTAATTTTCCCCTCCCTGCTAGTGGTCGCAGACCCTGGCAGTGGGTTCCTACCAAACCACCAGCAGGGGCTGCCTGACCACTACTGGGGTTAATCACTACCCGCACCTTCCTTAATCCAATTTTCTAGCTCAATTCCTGAAATCCGTCGCAAGTGCTTCTCGTTATTACTGACCATAACCATCTCAAAATGGACGGCACTTGTGCCAATAAGTAAGTCAAAGTCAGGAATGAGGCTTCCCTCTCGCCTTAGCCTCGCCTTTTCTTGACCGAATAGCTCTAAGGAGTTGAAAACGGGCGTAGGCTGGAAAATCTCCTTTATTTTTTGTACCTCGGCTAAATGCTTTTCAGGTCGCTTACTGAAGTACGCCCCGTAAAGCAATTCCGCTACTGTGATTTCTGAAATGTAGCAGTTTTCTGCGTCAATACGCTTGATTTTTTCATTCAGTCGGTATTTACCCTGTAAGAAAGCGATGCAAATATCCGTATCTAAGAGGTAGCGTTTCATACGATTAGTCGAAGCTGGGGTGGCGATCTGAGGTGGTTCTGGAGGCGTAAATTATAGGTGTCATTTCCTCTTCGGTATCTGACCAAGCTCCGAAAAGCTCATCGATAACTGCCTCTTTATCAGCGGAGGGCTTCGTGTGCACCTCCGCTTTGATGCTTTCCGTGAGTTGGCTAAGCAGCTCTAGTTTCAGCTCAAGCGATAAGGTGTTAAAAAGACTCATATAGCGCGTAATAAGTATATTTTCCATGGTTTAAATGCTCGGTAAGCCATTAGATAACTAGCAAATCAGGCGAAAAAGTTCCTTACAGGCTTCCTCCTCACAGTGGGTAAAGCCCTTGGCGTGGATTCTTACCAAAGCCACCAACAGGGTCTTTCGACCACTACTGAGGCTACTTATAGAGTTTAAAGTTAGCAATCATTTTATCCAAGTCATCCAAAGTTTTTTGGAAGTTGGGGTTATTGGGGTACTCCTTGGTGATTTCCTGCATTTTCTGCCTGAGGTTGCTCGGGCATATCCACGCCTGAATCACGGTTTTGGATCGCTCAAAAAGTGTCCCAAACTCCAGCTTACGCCTTGCGGCCTGCTCCTCCTCAAACTGCTTAAGGGCAGCCTCGGCTTCGGCGGCTTTCTGCTCGGCACGCTGGGTCTGCTCGGCAAGCTGTTCGGTCTTTGCCTCTAGGTCTGTAGAGTTTTTGTTGGCTTCGTTCATCTTGACAAAGCCAAAGATGCCAAAACCTAGCGATAGCACCGCCGCAATACTCACTACGGCAATAATAAGCTGCTGGCGTTTGCGTGCCGCCCGTTGTGCGGCTTCCACCGCTTCCTGGCTGGTGCGGATGTGCTGGCGTTGCCGGTCGGTGGGGGCGGGGTTCTTGCCTGCTGCCTCCTCGAGCCACCGCAGGGCATTTTGGGTGGCGGTGTTGTTGAGCAGAAAGTCGGCGGTTTGGTCGCTTTCCTTCCACTCCAGTGCCCGCTGCTGCAAAATGGTATGGTGGTGGGCGTATTCGCGGTCGAGGTCTAGCTCTTGGATCAGTTCGGCAAAGGGCTTGCCCGTATCGCTGCCCGTAAAGTCAATCCAGTTAATGACTCGCAGCACCTCGGGCATATCTTCGGGCTGTGTCTCGCGGCAAAGAATGGTGATAAAGCGCTTACCCAAACTAGC
>CAZNAK010000104.1:1718-7422 GCA_964570645.1 uncultured Cytophagales bacterium
GGCGTACTCCACCTCCCGCTCGCAGTACTCAGACTGCACCGAGTCGGGCGAAAGGATAAAAACGATGTTATCGGCTCCTTCGATACCCTTGAAAATTTCCTTCTCGAAATCCACACTCGAGCTAATACTCTCTTGATCGAACCAAGTGTTTTTGCCGTTTTCTTGTAGCCTTCGGTTTAGCTCGCGGGCAAAGTCGCCGTCTTTTCGGGAGTAAGAAACGAAAACGTCGGTATTGAGCTGTCCTTTGGCGGCTTCGCTGGCACTAATAAACTCGCGATGTAGGGGCGTTGCCGCTGACCGCCCGACAGGTCGTAGGCGGACCCGCTCAGCTTGTCCTTGACTTCATCCCAGATGGCGGCGCGCTTCAGCGCGTTTTCGACCGCTTCGTCGATCACCTGACGGTTCTTGATGCCACGCACGCGAAGCCTGGCGGCCGTAGGAAATAAAAAAGTCTTTGGTGAGGGACCTCCTCAAAAATAATAATTTATTGTAATTATATTACAGAAAGTCAGGCTAAATAGCTAATTATTGAAAATAAGCGAGCTGAAAGCGTGTCTCGAAGAGTTTTTGAATCAAATCAATCGTTTTAAAAGTATTTCTAAGAATTTGTCGTTCAAGTTTATTGAGACTTTCAGGCTTAATAAATCGTCCAGAATCGCCGTTTTTCAGTCCCTGAGTGGCACGCAATCGTAAGAGGATTTCATAAGCCATTGCCGCAGACTTACAAACACCGCTAAGGTTTTCATCCCGCTCGGCGATAGCTTCAAAACGGCCAAAAGTACTGTACGTACCTCGGATGTTGAGTTGATAGCTAAGGACACGCGCCGCATCGGTTAGGGGCATCATCGAGCGGGCTTTAATGTCAAAGTCGTTTTTGTGTTCCCCAGATTTCTCGACGATAAACCCTTTGAAAAAACTTAACGGAGGTGGGTTTTTTAAGGCATTTTTCGCCAGATGTCCCAAAAATGTCTTCTGCTTCGCGATTTCAGCCTGAATAAAGTCACGAAGCTGTAAGGTTAACTCCGCATCTCCTAGCACAGGACGGAAGTCAAAGAAGATGTTAGATTGTAGTAACGCGTCCATATCGGGAGTATGAATCCAGCCCGAGAAGGTTTTTTTCCAATCTTCCAACGAGTTACACCACCGTGGGTTACTGGCCATCATGTCGGCGGGACACGGCACAAAGCCACACGCAATAAGTACATCGCGAACGCCTTCCGAAAGCCGCAGACAAAAGTTTTTCGCCTCTTTTAGGTTCGCCGAGTCTGCAACCTGAAACACCATGGCGTTATCTTGGTCCGTCCGTAGAAGTTGCTCTTCTCGCCCTTCACTTCCCAAAGACATCCAGCAATAGCGCAAACCCTCGGGAGGCGTAATGCCTTCTTCTTTGAGCGTTGCTAAGGTGAATTTTTCCGCCTTTTTGATAAGTAGGTCGTTAATTTCCGTGATGACACCCGAGATAAAAGGGATGCTCACCTTGTGTTCCAGATAAGAGGTGATGAGTGTTTCGGCACGGTCACGGAGTTTGGCTAGTTTCTCGACGCTACTTGTATGCTGCATCTGCTTGACTAAAGCGGCGGGGCTATTTCCTTGCTGCACAATCAGGTCACGCTGAGAGAGTACACCCACTAAGGGGGAGTCAGGCGTACCATCTTCGGTGACACAGAGGTGGGAAATGTTCTTTCGGAGCATGGCCAGCATTGCCTCGGCGACACTTTGTCCATCGTTTACGCAAACGACGGGCGAACTCATAATTTCGGAGACGGCTTTACTTTTTATGTTCTCAGAAACGCTCACTACCTTTCGTCTAAAATCTGTATCGGTGAGAATGCCAATAGGATAGCCTTTAGCATCTGCAATAACCAAAGAACCTACGTTTTGTGCTGTCATCCGTCTTGCCGCCTCTTGGATAGTGTCTGTGGGCAGGCAGGTGAGTATATTGCGCGAGGGGTTGAGTTCTATGGTATCGGTATAAACGCCAAAACTTTTGTTATCGGACTCTTGCTGTACGTTGAGGTACTTGCGGGTATTGGCAGATTGATCTTCCCTTGAGGTACCTGCCTGCGAGATCCCTGAGGCGAACCCGGCTGCAAAGAACAGGGCAACCTGTGCGTTTTGCTCCAAAATTTCTTTGAACCGTGCTACCGAAAACTGATACACTAAGGTATCTTGTACTGCTTTGGCAGTTGACAAATACATACCTCCTCCCAAGTGCGGACGCATCCCAATGATGTCTCCTGTGTCACACTCATCAATGAGCTGCTGGTCTGCATACAGTTTAACGGTTCCCTTTTTGATTACAAAAAAGTCAGATTTTAAGCTTTTCCCTTGCTCAAATAAGCTTTCTCCCTCTTCAATGAAGGTGAGCTGGCTTTTGGTGAATAGCAGCTTGAACTCATCTGTATTGAGTAAGTCGAAAGGGGGAAACGCTCGAAGAAACTCATAGTCTGCCTTGTAGTTAGTATCCATCAAAGTAGTTGGTTTAGCTTAGTAATGCCTCGTTTTTTGAGGCGATGAAGTAATATAAGAAATAGCTCGGCCGTTGCGCGTGCATCGCCTAGGGCACTGTGTCGCTTTGTGTTTTGAATGTCGTAACGTTCGCAGAGTGCGTCAAGCGTGAAGTCTTTTTTATTGATTTGTGATAACCGTTCAGCTCTGCACTCTAACCGCTTGCTCAAAAGAAGTGTATCCAGATAAAAATTGAAAAGAGGAAAGCCAAAATGTGCTTTACAGAGTCTGCCTAGTACCTCAATATCAAAATCGGCATGATGGGCAACGATCACACCGCCTTTCAAATAATCCAAAAACGAAAGTAAGGCCTGATATTCGTCTTCCCCCTCGGCAAGTTCATGTTTTAGGATTTGATGCGTCTGTACGGCTCCTGCCTTTCCTGTATAGAATCGAGCAATCTTTTTATCAAAAGCCTGATCTAGTAAAATGGAATTATCCTTACTACGAAAGGCTCCAATACTCAAGATTTTATCTTTCCGATAGTCCAATCCCGTTGTTTCGGTATCTAAGATCACGAAGTCTAGCTCTTCAATAGGGGTGTTTTTATCGACTGCCAGTACGCGCTGAAGATACAAAGCATAAGGCTCCGCTAAATTTCCTCTTTGGAGGTATTTCTGCGCCTTTCGGCGTTCTTGAGCGTGAAGGAGCTTGGCAAAGTTCATAGCGCACTATTTTAAATCGACCACTACGCGCCCTGTTACTTTTCCTTGTAGAATCGTCTGAATCTCTTCTTCTAGCTCTTCTAACTGCACAAACCTACCGATCTTATCCAGATCATTGACGCGCCACTCGGTAGCGAGTTTCTCCCAGATTTGCTTACGGATAGGCATCGTACAGCGTTCGGAGTCAATACCTAGTAGGTTGATACCGTTCAAAATGAATGGAAAAACAGTTGTAGGAAGCTTTGGCGAAAGCACCAAGCCACAAGCGGCTACATTACCGTGACGCTTACAGCCTTTAAGTAGTGTTACCAGTACCTGACCACCCACTGTATCAATCGCGCCGGCCCAGAGAGGCTTTAAAAGTGGGCGTTTACTATCGTCGTGCGCGTAGTCACGTCCGACAACTTCTGTAGCCCCCAGCGTTTTTAGGTATTCCGTAGCTTCGCTTTTTCCCGTGGAGGCAATGACTTCAAAACCCACTTTGGCGCAAATCCCGACGGCAAAACTTCCCACGCCGCCCGTCGCGCCCGTAACTAAGATTTTCCCCGCTTCGGGAGACTGATCGTTTTGTAGCATCTTCCAAAGGCTAAGCCCTGCCGTAAAAGCCGCTGTCCCTAGAACCATACTGTCGGCAAGGTTTAGCTCGGTGGGTTTGGGTACCACCCATGCGGCCGGGACGCGGATATACTCGGCAAAGCCGCCGTCTGTGTTCATACCTAAGTCGTAACTAGTGACAATTACCTCGTCGCCTGCCTTAAAGTCGGCATGACTACTTTCTGTTACAATCCCCGCCGCATCAATGCCCGGCGTATGTGGAAACTTACGTGTTACCCCCTTGTTGCCTGTTGCGGATAGCGCGTCCTTATAGTTTAGCCCTGCAAAGTGAACACGGATTAGTACCTCGCCTTCGGGTAGATCATCGGTGCTTCTGGATTCAATTTGGCGCAAGAAAGTACCGTCTGCTTGCTCGTGTACGCGGAGTGCTTTAAAGGTGGGCATAATAACGATGATTGATGTTGCCTTAAATTAGTAGCTTTCTCGCGTTTTAGGAAAGAAAGAGTCGTAAACTTGGTATTGCTAGGGGAGATACCGTTGGTCGATGCTGAACTTTTCAGGGAATTTAGCATTTTTAGGCCTATAAAACTCCATGATTTTACGTAAGTCAGCTTCCATGTTATCTGACGGATAAACAATCTTACCTACACCTGCGTGTTTTTCTTTGTAATCTAAAAAGCCTAGCGCAATCGGGACATTTGCCATTTTTGCTACGTAATAGAATCCCGTTTTCCACTGTTCAACATAGCCGCGTGTTCCCTCAGGGGTGACCAAAACAGCAAGATGCTCGTGGTCATCAAAGAGCTTTGCCATGGCTTCAGTGAAGCTGATTTTCTCGCCACGCGCAGATTTAGGCCGGCGGTCAATGCCAATAGCCCCCAAAAAGCGCATGATAAACCCTAAAGGCGGTTTCAGCCACTCTTTTTTGATCGTAAAACGAACTGGAATACGGAAGACACCAAAAGCGGCGAGGGTGTAGGGTAAATCCCAGTTGGTGGTGTGTGGGGCGGCGATCATCACGCACTGTTTTAAATTTGGCGGCATCACACTGGAGGACTTCCAGCCGTTTATCCAAAGAAAAAAGCGTCCCAAGTAGTGAAAAAATAAATCTCTAAACCCTCCCATGTGATTATGCAGATGTAAAACTCCTGCAAGGTAAGGAGAATCGCTTTATGTTCAAGAATAAGTTCAACTGATAAACACCCATGAGTAAAATCTTCGCATCTCCCTTCTTGGCTATATTTCTTGCCTTAGTTACATATTTTGGTGTAGAGATGTTCCAACCTATCAATAATGTGTTGAAAGATGCAAGTTACCGCGCCTTAGCCCACAATATCCAAAAAGGTGATACCATCTAAACCATTTTGGCAGGAAACGACTTACTTTAATTATGCGTCCTATTTTTTATCTATTACTAAATACCCTAAGCCTGATTGCAACGCTTTTTGTCAACGCAACCATTGGGCGGAACATCGGGAATATCAGCCAAAAATACAGCACTTTGGTTACGCCTGCGGGTTATGCCTTTAGTATCTGGGGGATTATTTATTTACTGCTCATTGCCTTTGTCGCTTACCAATGGTACTGCCTTTTAAAGCAAAAGCGCGATGAAGAAATCGTTCAGACAGGTAGCTTGCTTATTCTTTCAAATGTGTTCAATGCCCTCTGGTGTATTGTTTGGGTGCAGGAGTGGATCGGGATTTCCGTGCTTATGATTCTGGGCTTACTGTTTTCATTGATGTATTTGACGGTACGTTTACGTTTGGAGATTTGGGATGCACCGCTATTCACTATTACCTTTGTATGGTGGCCGATTTGTATTTACCTAGGCTGGGTGACGCTGGCTACGGCGGTTAATATCGCTACTTTTCTGACGAGCTTAGGCTGGACGGGCGAGCCTCTCAACGCAATACCTTGAGCGGTTATCGTCCTGGTGGTGGCAGCAGCTATTTATCTCTACCTGATTCGGGCACGTA
>CAZNAK010000105.1:0-7398 GCA_964570645.1 uncultured Cytophagales bacterium
GGTGCATACGAAAGACCGCGTGCGATGCCCGCCTCTACGCCATTGCGGACGTTATAGAAACCCTCGGCAGTGCGTGGTTCATCAAACTTGATAAAGTCGTGATCTGTCTTGTCAATGTCTGAGGTGATGAGCGTAGCCGCATCTGCGTCAGTACGCGCCACGATGAGCGTCGGAACACCACAAACGTCAGTCGCCAAACGTGCTGCTACGAGTTTATTGATCGCTTCCTGCGTTGGTACAAGTACTTTTCCGCCCAAGTGACCACATTTTTTAGCCGAAGAAAGTTGATCCTCGAAGTGAACTCCTGCTGCTCCTGCTTCAATCATCGCTTTCATTAACTCGAAAGCATTTAAGTTACCGCCAAAACCAGCTTCTGCGTCCGCCATAATCGGTGCCATCCAGTCAATGTCGCCTGTTCCGTTTACGCTCTGGATTTGATCGGCACGACGAAGCGCGTTATTGATTCGTTTTACGACACTCGGCACAGAGTCGGCAGGGTAAAGCGACTGATCGGGATACATTTGACCCGCCAAGTTTGCGTCTGCCGCTACCTGCCAGCCACTCAAGTAAATGGCACTCAGACCTGCTTGCACCTCCTGAACGGCTTGGTTGCCTGTCAGTGCGCCAAGTCCTGCCACGTACTCCTCCGAGTGAAGGTTTTTCCAGAGTTTTTCGGCACCCATACGGGCAATGCTGTGTTCTACGATTACATTGCCTTGTAGTTTAATGACCTCCTCGGCAGTGTACGGGCGTTCTACATTTTCCCAACGTGGATTGCTTGACCACTCCGCGATAAGTGCATTAATTCTTTCTTGCTTATTCATGATTCTCGTTATTTAAGGTTGAATGAATGAACCCTAGCAGTAGTCGGAGATCCTGCTAGTGGTTGTATCTGTTGATTAAAGTTTATCGTAGGCTTCCAGCGTCAAGAAGTCTGGAAATTCCTTGGTAAGTGTGATGTTTTTTAAGATTTGATGCGCTTCGGTCAGATGTTGATTCTTACCGACTTCGGACTCAATTTTTTCCAGTTCTTCATCGTAGATTTTTCCGACGAGTTTTGCCGTGATGGTTTGACCGCTTTCCAGCGTAGCAGATTTTTGAATCCACTGCCAGATTTGGGAACGTGAAATTTCTGCGGTTGCTGCATCTTCCATCAGGTTGAAGATTGCTGCTGCACCCACGCCCGAAAGCCAAGAAGCGATATATCGGATCGAGACATTAGCGTTTAGGCGGAGTCCATCCTCGGTGATTTTACCGCCTTCGATATTAAAGTTTAAAAGATCGTCGGCTCCCCAGGTTATGTCTTCGCGTTTTACGTCTTTTTGGTGCGGCTTGTCCCCTAACACACGATCAAACACGTCTTCGGCTACTTTTACCAGATCGGGATGTGCAACCCAGGTACCGTCATATCCATCGTTGGCTTCACGTTCCTTATCAGCTTTGACTTTAGCAAAAGCTTTTTTATTGATTTCTTCGTCCTTCCGACTCGGAATGAAAGCTGCCATCCCGCCAATTGCGTGTGCGCCGTGCTTATGACAAGCCTTTACGAGCAGTTGCGCGTAAGATTTCATGAACGGAACGGTCATCGTGATCTGTGAGCGATCAGGTAAGGGGCTTTCCATCTGGTTTCGGAAGCGTTTGATTGCGCTAAAGATGTAGTCCCAGCGTCCTGCGTTAAGTCCTGCCATATGATCGCGCAACTCGTAAATAATTTCTTCCATCTCGAAGGCTGCCGTAATTGTTTCGACCAATACGGTCACTTTCACTGAGCCATTCGGAATACCTAATTTTTCTTGTGCAACCTCAAAAACGTCGTTCCAGAGACGCGCCTCAAGATGACTTTCTAGTTTTGGGAGATAAAAATACGGGCCGCTACCGTTTTCGAGTAAATATTTTGCGTTGTGAAAGAAGTACAAACCAAAGTCAAATAAAGAGGCTGACATCGGTTGCCCATCCACGGTTACATTTTTTTCGAGCAAGTGCCAACCACGAGGACGAACTTTAAGGGTAGCCACTTCATCGTTTAACTTGTAAGACTTCCCGCGTTTTTCGTCCGTAAAGTCGATCTGACGACGGTTCGCGTTGTAAAGATTCACTTGCCCATCCATCATATTTCCCCAAGTGGGTGAACTGGCATCCTCAAGATCTGCCATAAAGACACGCGCCCCTGAGTTGAGGGCGTTAATAACCATTTTCCGCTCTACGGGTCCTGTGATTTCTGCACGACGGTCCTGGAGGTCTTCGGGAATGGGTGCGACTTGCCATTCGGTAGTCCGAACCTGCTCCGTTTCGGGAAGGAAAGTGGGGAACTTACCTGCGTCGATATTCGCTTGTCGTTTTTTTCGGGCTTCGAGAAGTTCTTGGCGACGCGGGTTGAAGGTGGTTTGGAGAAACACCAAAAATGCTTTGGCCTCTTCGGAAAAGAAGGGTTTCTGTTGCTCCGTAAGTGATCCATGTATTTCGAGGTTAGGCATAGGTGAAGTTGAGTGCTTTTGGTCTAGTGCAAATGTAAGTCAGCGAATTTTATTTTACAAGCGAATATTCGCTAAAAGTGACTTTTCGCTAAAAACACGCCTGAATCGGCATAAAATTGTGCTTTACAGGATATTTTTTAGGTCTTTTTGCTTTTTGTTTTGGTACTCAGACACATGGGCATCCCCGATAATCTGAAATTTTCCGTATCTTTCTCTTTTATTTTCTACAATTAACTGACCTTTTTATGAAGTATTTTCTTTTTGGGTGGGCGTTATTACTTGCTGGAGTGACGCGTGCACAGACTAACTATTGGCAGCAACACGCAGACTATACGATGGATATTGATTTTGATGTCCAGAAACACCAGTACAAAGGCGAGCAGAAGCTGGTTTATACCAACAACTCGCCCGATACGCTCGACCGTGTCTTTTATCACCTTTATTTTAATGCCTTTCAGCCCGGTAGCATGATGGATGTACGTTCGCGTACCATCGAAGATCCAGACCGCCGCGTAGGAAGCCGTATTGCTGCCCTTTCGGAGGATGAAGTTGGTTATTTGAAGGTCGATAAGCTGACCCAAGATAAAAAAGCTGTCAAGTTCGCGCACGTCGGGACAATTCTGGAAGTAACGCTCAACGAGCCTATTCTGCCAGGCAAATCCACGACCTTAAAGATGGAATTTAACGGACAGGTGCCGCTTCAAATACGTCGTTCGGGACGTGATAACAAAGAAGGAATTTCGTACTCAATGTCGCAGTGGTATCCTAAACTCTCTGAGTACGATATTGAAGGCTGGCACGCCAACCCCTACATCGGACGCGAGTTTCATGGCGTTTGGGGGAGTTTTGAGGTGACGATTCATATCGACAAAGCGTATATGGTCGCAGCTACGGGGTATCTGCAAAATGCCGACGAAATCGGTATGGGTTACGAGGATGAAGGCGATAAAGTCAAACAAAAAATTAAGGATGGGAAGCTCACCTGGAACTTCAAAGCTCCTAATGTACATGATTTTGTTTGGGCGGCTGACCCTGATTATTTACATGATCGGATGAAAGTCAATGATGAGCTTGAGATTCATTTTTTCTATGAAGATGAGGACGAGATCAAACCAAATTGGAAAGCCCTTCAAGAATCCACCAAGCGTCTCTTTGAGATTATGAACGAGAATTTTGGACAATATCCCTATAAATCCTACTCTATCATTCAGGGTGGCGATGGCGGTATGGAATACCCCATGGCGACCCTTATTACGGGTGAGCGTAGCCTCAACTCATTGGTTGGCGTGACAATTCATGAGGTCAATCACTCGTGGTACCAGATGATGCTGGCAACCAACGAAGCCAAATACGCTTGGATGGACGAGGGGTTCACGACCTATGCCTCCAATTACGTTGAGGATGTGCTGGCAGACCGAGAGCCGGGTACGTCTCAGACTCAGGCATATCGTTCGTATTTCGCGCTCGTTAACTCAGGCAAAGAAGAACCACTCACCACACACGCCGACCATTTTAAGACTAATTTCGCGTACAGTATTGCGTCTTACGTTAAGGGTTCAATGGTACCACACCTGATGAGTTATGTGATGGGACAAGATAAAATGATGGAGGGGATGCGCCGCTATTTCCATGAGTGGAAGTTTAAGCATCCTACTTTTCGGAACTACAAGCGCGTGATGGAAAAAACTTCGGATATGGAATTGGATTGGTTCTTTGAACATTGGGTAAATAGCACCAATACGATTGACTATGGCATTAGCGCAGTAGTTAGCGATGGCGAAAAAACAGCCGTAACCCTCGAAAACGTGGGGACAATGCCGATGCCCAACGAAGTCGTAGTAACGTTTGAGGATGGCTCAGAAGTGATTCACTATATTCCGCTACGTATTATGCGCGGGCAGAAATCGTTTGAGGGAGAGGAGCGAGCAGTAGTCGTTGAAGAGGACTGGCCGTGGACGTATCCTACGTATCGACTCGAAATTGACCGCCCGATGAGCGAAATTACCAAAATTGAGGTTGACCCAAGTCAGCGCATGGCAGACCTTGACCGTAGCAATAACGTATTTCCTACACCGAGCAACACAGAGTTTAACGGAAAGTAAAGTTCTGTAAAAGGTTTATATCCTAATTTAGAAAAAGCCTGCAAGAGTTTCAGAAACTTTTGTAGGCTTTTTGTTTGATACCAATTCTGAGCACGACTCTACTGCTCTTCCAGACTTGCCATCCAGAAGCCGCAGTATTTGTCATGCGTTTTCCAGCTAAAGGCAGCTTAAAAAATCTAGAATAGGAGGTACAAAAAGCTATTCTTTGCCTGCTTAATTTTTGCCAGTTTCAGTGTTCAGGCGCAAAACCTCGAAGAGCTTGTTAAGCCCCTTTGGTGTAAGCATGAGCAAAGCGGTGCTTGTACCTTCTTTTTCAGCAGCCTGTGGCTGGCGTTGTCCAAAGAAAATGCAGCCAATAGGAAGCTGCTCGAAGCAGTGAAGGCGAGGCGAGAGTAATAACCCTAGAAGCCAGAGCGATTCGTGAAAAGGTACTGGGTAAAGAACACCCTGATTACGCCACCTCTTGTTATGATTTAGCCGCCTTGCATTACACGGTGCGAAAATATGATAAAGCCGAAGTAATTTATAAGGAGTTAAAGGAAATCGACGCGAAGGTGATTGGAAAAGAAAGCACCAAGGCGCAGTAGAAAGACTCTTAAAAACGTCTCTCACCACTTCCTGCTACTTCATTCGCTCAAAGTTTTCTAAGCCCTCATCCAAGAAATTCACGAACTTATCTACATCCAAGTCATAGCCCGTTGGCGTATTTAATACCTGCCCTTCTGGACTCAATAAAACGTAGTAAGGCTGTGCGTTTTGCTCAAAAAAGTGAATTTGGAGGTCCGCGTTGATTTTACCTACGGTGGTTTTTGTTTTGCCATCAAACTTAGAAACTCGATATTCTGACTCCTCCAACTCCTTACGCTCATCCACATATAGGGCTACTGTGACAAACTCATCCTGTAAGCGTTGTAAAACAGGTGGCTCACTCCAAACGTTAGCTTCCATCTCACGACAATTCACACAGCCATGCCCTGTAAAGTCGATGAAAATAGGCTTATTCTTGGCTTTAGCTACCCGAAGAGCCTGTTCGAGTTCAAAGTAACCCTCAAGACCATGCGGAAGGTGAAGAACATCGGCATACTTAGGTTCTTCCGAAAGTACATCTCCCGAGCTTTTATTTTCGATACCCAAACTGGTATTGATCTCTTCCCGAATAATCTGACGGACATCAAAGCTATTGGTACTTTGTGGAGGTAGAAATCCTGAAAGTGCTTTTAAGGGTGCGCCAACCATTCCTGGGATCAGGTAAATGGCAAAAACTAAGGTACTGATTCCCAAAAGCAAGCGACTAATGCCTATTTTTTCTTCTATGCTGTCGTTTGGCAAGCGGTACGCCCCCAAAAGGTACATGCCCATCGCAATCGAAATGGCAGTCCAGATGGCAATAAAAATCGGGCGGTCTAGGAGTCCCCAGTGGTAAACCTGATCGGCGACACTCAAAAATTTAAATGCTAAGGCAAGCTCGAGGAAGCCCAAAACCACTTTTACCGTATTCAGCCAGCCCCCCGACTTGGGAAGGGCGTTGAGCCAAGAGGGAAACATCGCGAAAAGTGTAAACGGCAAAGCAAGGGCTAGGGAGAAAGATAACATCCCGACCATCGGGCGCAGGAACTCACCGTTCGCGGATTGGAATAGAATCGAGCCTGCAATCGGGGCTGTACACGAGAAGGAAACCACTGCTAAGGTTAGTGCCATAAAAAAAATTCCTACAAGCCCACCCTTATCGGCCTGTTTGTCGATGGAGTTGACAAAGCGAGAAGGCAAGACGATTTCAAACGCCCCAAAAAACGAAATCGCAAAGACGATAAAAACTACAAAGAATAGTACGTTAGGAATCCAGTGTGTGGCGATGATACTCGCGGCATCTGCTCCAAAAATTGCCGAAAATACTGTTCCGATGGCCGTGTAAATAATCATAATGGAAAGTCCGTAAAGTAAGGCCTGTCGGATACCTTTCGAGCGTTTATCGTCTTTTTTCGTAAAAAACGAGACCGTCATCGGGATAATCGGGAAAACACAGGGAGTCAAGAGTGCCGCAAACCCTCCCAGAAATGCTAGTAGCGCAAATACCCAGATGGAATTATCTTGTTTTGCCTCGCCCAAAATCGTTTTATTGACTTTGATAAATGGCTCTCCGTCAGGATAGTGACCGTTATAGGTTGTCCCCCCGCGCTGAATCATTGCCTCTTCTTTGCTTTCGGGCTTTACTTCTATGGCGGCTTCTTCTGTTTCTGTTTCCTCGGGTTGGATTTCCTTGGTAGTTGTATTTTCTTCTTCAATTTGGGGTTTGACCTCTGCTTTTTCAATATCACGCTGCTCGACCTTTTCTAGGTTTTGGTCTCCTTTGGACTCTTCGGGAGGCGGGGGGGCGGCCTCACTCGCAGTCGGGATGGAAATAGAGAACTCTTTTTCGACCAAAATACATTGTCCCGTCACGTCAGAGCAATTTTGTCCTTCAAAAAGTGCTTCAACCGTTGGGTTGGGCTTCAGGACTCGGATTGTCTGCCGAAACTCCCCAGTTTTTTTGAAGTACGTATAATCACCTCCAAAAATATCATCGTATCCCTTCTTGGGTTTGATGGGAAGTAGTTCGCCTACAAGCTCATAGGCATCCGTTGGCGTAAAGGTAATTTTACTAACTGTTGGTCCGAGGTTGGGATCAAAGTCGCTCGAATACAAATACCAGTCAGGATCAATCTTAGCTTTAAAAATGATCTCCACCTCCTCTCCGATAGGAATGGGATCAGCCGAAGATAGTTCATAGCTAAATGTGGTATGTTCTTGAATTTGCGCCTGAACGGACGTGCTAACAAATTGGA
>CAZNAK010000106.1:0-7364 GCA_964570645.1 uncultured Cytophagales bacterium
AATTTACCAACCTTTCTATATTTACATAGATGTGATTCAGACGGATTGTAAACTATCACTTTCGTGATGTTTAGAATAATCCATAATTCTTTTTAAGAAGTTTTTAGGTGGTTTTCGTGTCGCTCGATCCAAACTATCCTGCATCGCTAGCACCTCTTGATAAAAGCTTGCTAAACTAGGATTTGTCTGGAGAGCATTCTCCAAGTTTTGACGCTCTAAGCCTGTGAGTTCCCCATAAGCTAGTCGCATCAAATCATTTTCGATCTTGGTTGTTCTTGTTGGTTGTCTTTTCATAGTCATTACCCATTAGCTTTCGGAGGTTGATGAGGGCGTACCGCATACGTCCGAGAGCTGTGTTGATACTAACATCCGTAGCATCAGCAATTTCTTGAAAGCTCATATCCATGTAATGTCTCATGACTAGAACCTCTTTTTGTGCTTTGGGCAGCTTCTGAATCATTTGACGCAAGTGAGCATGTGTTTCTTGACGCACTTGAATCGACTCATAAGACTCTTCGGCAAATTCTATCGTATCAAAAACGCTACTTCCGTCTTCCATCACAATCATGGGATACCGCTTATTTTTTCTAAAGTGGTCAATCGCCAAGTTGTGAGCGATTCGAGAAATCCAAGGGGCAAATTTACCTTCCTCGTTGTACTTTCCCGATTTGATAGTTTTTATCGCCTTAATGAACGTTTCTTGTAGAATGTCTTCGGCCACATACGTATCTTTGACAATCAAATAAATCGCCGTGTAAAGGCGGTTTTTGTGCCGTGTTACCAGCGTGGCAAAAGACTGCTCATCCCCATTGTAGTAAGCACTGATTAAATTGCTGTCGTTTACTTCTTGTTTTTTTGTTCTTACTTGCATGTTCCTAACGTGAGAAGTTGGTTGGTATTGTAGCAGTATCAGCCGATAATGTGTGTGGTTTGGTTAATGACAAATATAAACGCTTATTTAAGCAATCAAAAATCAAGATTATTGATTGCTAACAAAAAGCAGCAAGGAAAAGACCGTTTAAGATACTTTTACGTTAGCTTTCGGTGAAATGAACGATATTTTCGACGAATGGTTTCTTTTTTTCGATAAATCTTAATAAAATCCACTTTTTACTTCCTCAGATTTAACAAGACTACTAAAAGATAGGATTTTTCCTAGATGTACCTTTTAGATTACTTTTAAAGCAAAAAAATTATGTTGACCGATGAATATTTCATGAGACTTGCACTTCAAGAAGGGCAAAAAGCCTACCAACTTAATGAAATTCCAGTAGGCGCAGTGCTTACAAGCGGTCATACGTTGTTAGCTCGTGGACACAATTATACTGAAAAGTACCGTGATATAACTGCACACGCAGAGATTTTGGTTTTAACGACCGTTTCAGAACGGTATCAGATGAAGTACCTCACCGATTGCACACTCTACGTAACGCTGGAGCCTTGCGTGATGTGTGCGGGGGCCATCGCATGGGCGCAGATCGGTCGGCTTGTTTATGCGGCAGACGACCCCAAACGAGGATTTTCACAGTACTCGCCATCGCTACTTCACCCCAAAACCGAGGTCACAAAAGGTATTTTGTCAGGGGAGGCAGAAAAATTACTTAAAGATTTTTTTCAACGACTACGAGCTTAGACTTACAATACCGCCACAATCCTTGAGCTGCCCCAAACAGGGGTACTATACCAAATAATCGCTTTCGTACCGTCTTTCCCGAGCTTCACGATCAGTAAATTATAATCTTTGTCGATTGAATAACGGTAACCCGAAGCACCTTGCCTGGGTTCAAGCCCAAACTCCTCAGCATTGGGCATCAACAAGCCGACGGCGTGTGTTTTGATGGTGTAGGGCTTTCTGGTCGCAAAAGCATCCTGTTTAGCCTTTTCGATAAACTCAGGGTCAATGAAGGTCTTTGATTTAATGTCAAAGATATCTTCGAGCTTCATGCCATCTAGCTTTTGATGAATAGTTGTAGCTGAATTTTCCCTGTCCATCTGAAGTTTATTGAGGTACAATGCCTTTGAGCGGCGTAACCCATAGTTTACGGATTCGATCTTTTCGAGTTCCTCGGGAGGAGCATAATACGCAATCGCCCAGGTGTGCGCGCGATCCGCGTCAGGTTTGATTTTATCAATCGCAGCGATATTGGCAAGGATTTGCTCTTCGGTAAGCCCTACCAGCTTGGGATCATCCATGGTTTTGACCTCATAAGGAGCAAACCTAGCCTGCAACTCGGCAGTGGTGAAGGGCTTAGGGGCTGGGGCTTCTGTGCTGTCAGGTCCCGATATAATATCGTATTCGTCTTCCTGATAGGCTCCCAAAGAGTCAGGCATATTTAAAGTATCAACGGGTACTTTACGCGGGTTCGCCATCTTTGGAGGTAACTGGCCGCGCCAACGCATACGAAGCGTATCTACAAAGCCTTTGCCGCGCTGCGCTTGCACCGCTTGTGGAGCAATGTACAGGACGGCTAATACGAAAAAGGCGAAAGTAAACTTCAAAATATCCATGTGTCGGCGATTAGTTTTATGGCTACTAATCCTACCAACGCAGAAACCGCAACATTCCAAGCACGAAAAGGTACTTTTAACAATTTTATGCATACCCAAGCCAGAGTCAGAGCCACAGCAACGATCAATAACTGACCGATCTCTAGCCCAACATTGAACGAAAGCAGTGGAAAAAACATCTCTTCGATATCGCTGAAAAAGCCACGGAAGTAATTGGCAAAGCCCATCCCGTGTATTAGACCGAATATAGCCCCAAATAAGTACCTTCTCCACATAGGCGTTGTCTTGGAGGTAAAAAACTTTTCGGCATCAGGTGTTTTCTCTACCAAAATATTGTAAAGGCAGGTCAACAAGATCGTAACGGGGATCAAAAACTCAATCAATTCGCCGTTTAAGGGAATTATCTGGAGCGCGGTCAATGCCAAGGTTATGGAATGCCCTAACGTAAAGGCAGTTACTAAACCCGCAACACGTCTCCAATCTTTCCAAGTAAAAATAGCACAGAGGGCGACGATAAATAAAATATGATCGTAACCCCCTGGATCAGTAATATGCTCTAGTCCAAGACTTAGGTATAACTTAAAGTCTGACATTGTTATTGATAGTCAAAAGATTGACAGAGATATTCGGTATCCCCGATCATGATACGATAAGCGATTTCTTGTTCTGTGATACTATTCAGATCTGTGGGTGCTGCAAAAATGCCATGTTCCAGGTCTCTAACTGCATCTCCGGTTTCGCCAAACAATGGTACTCCCATGTAGCCTGTTCCGGGAACAATCGTGAATACAAACCCATCGGTTGCGGGCTGCACAATAGTTGCACGAAACGAGATGCCGTCACTTTGTGAGAAGCGCACCTCTTCCTCAGATACACGATCTACGGTAACAGTGATCGTATCGCCCAAACTGAGCAAATCATTACCAAAAAGAATCTCATAACTCCGATCCACTTGGTAAGTACCCGGGATTACGTTGGTGTAATCGGGCAAAGCAGCGGGTTCGTCATCGCTTCCGCAGGCTACCGCAAAAAAAGCCAAAGCCATTAAAATAAGTGCATTCCAAATCCTTTTTGTTGTCTTCATTGGGTTTATTTTTGGCGTAAAAATACACATTCATCCTGTAAAACGAGGTAAAGGACATGCTAAAGTCGCTATATTCATCTTTTCCGTTGCATTTGTGTACCCCCAGCAAGAATCGAACTTGCATCTACAGTTTAGGAAACTGTTGTTCTATCCATTGAACTATGGGGATAAAAAAAATAAATTTCAACGCCAAACACCCCAAAACTCTTTAATAAGTGATGCTCAGACAAACTTTTTGCCTTGAATCCTGATTTTTCTCTAAATTTTCTGCAAATTTAAACGGATTTTTTAAATCCTGTGTTCTTAACCTAAACAAAATCCAATTTTATTTAGCCAAAACTGTCTATATGACTAAAGACAAGCAACCAATACCCTCCTCAGAACTGGTACAACTGATTGTAGCAGGTATGAAGGAAAAAAAAGCAAAAGATGTCGTTATTCTTGACTTACGCCACATCTCAAAATCCATAGCTGATTATTTTGTGATCGCAACAGGTAACGTAGATACTCACGTGGACGCGATTCAAAACTCGGTAAAGAAAACCGTTCACGAGAACCACCAAGAGCACCCTTGGCATGTTGAAGGAACCGAAAATTCACAGTGGGTACTGCTCGATTATGTGGACGTAGTTGCTCATATTTTTATGGAGTCTAAGCGTAGTTTTTATCAGCTTGAAGACCTCTGGGGCGATGCCCATATCATCAGAGTACCAGAGAATAAAGCCGTAGCTCTGGCATAAAGATTTTGCGCTTCTCTCGACCAACGACTTACAGAACTACTGGTAGGGTTTTCAACCATTACCAGAATTCTTCAAAAAAGACTTCCCTGCTCGGCGGGCGGATTCGCTGATACAAGAATAGGTTCCTTAAGCGATAAACCTAAAACTTCATTAAACTGTCGGATTACGTAACGTACCATCTCGGGTGCTAGGTTATTGTTAGGCTGGTGCACCCAAAAATGTACCGTTCGTAATCCGATCCGAGTCCATTCACTTATCCGTTTGACCCACGCGTCGGCCCGCTCAAAATCTGTGGGATGAAGACCATTCCCAATAAATCGAATTGCTATCGTATCGCTAGTCAGGTCATGGTGAAGTACGTCGCGCCGTCCCGAAACATCCGTAATGACCGTAGGAAAATTGTGCTCGCGCATGAAACGATGCACTAACGTAACGTTTTCTGCGCTGCTCCCATCAAACCATTCTGCATTTCTGAACTCTATGGCTAGATCTGCTTCTTTGGGAAATTCCTCTAAGTAAGCGAGTAATGAGCTAGTGTGCTCGGGCGAAAAGTTAGGCGGTAGTTGCAAAAAACAAAGCCCCAAACGCTCTTCTAGCCCCTGAACGGAATAAACAAACTGTTCTGTAAGGTGCTTAGCGTGACGCAAAAAGTGCTTGTGGCTGATTTCTTGCGGGATTTTGGGACAGAATAAAAATGTTTTCGGAGTCTGGCTGCGCCACCGCTGGATGGTCGTCGGATCAGGGATGCGATAATGTGTCGTGTTCAGCTCAATACACGAGAACTGACGTGCATAAAATTGCAAAAAGTCACGCTCCCGCGCTTTTTCGGGATAGACCTTACCACGCCAAGACTTATTACCCCAGATGGGACAACCGACCCAAATACGTGGTTTTTCATTGCTTTGAGGCAATGAGTTTAAAAAAGTCGTGGTCGCTTTGGGGGTTGAAGGAAGCGAAAAATCTACTCCTTCAATGCGGTCTAGTCGTCCAAATTCCATTTTTAGAAGATCTCTTTTAGGAGTAAAACTACAAAAACCAAAAAAGGATGGCGTAGAGACTTTTTTTGGCGAGAATGATCATAAATTCAGCATAAATCATTTCTCGGTGTTATTGTCCCTGTCCCCACTTCTTTCCGCATCAGCTTCATGCCCACGGGAGACTGCGTAGCAGTAGTACAGCTTACCCTCCAGCTTAACCTTACTTATGCCTACGGAGATATAGTAGTTGCCTTTGTTGGTCTCGACCGGGCTACCTATTCTGACTTTATCGGACGTACTTTTTGTTTCTATCTTTAGTAGCTCCTCTTTAACCTGCTGAGCCTCCAGCAAGAAACTCCTATTCTTTGCTTGCTCAAGTTGCATCATTGATCTGCCCGTCTCGTACTTGTCTCCGGCACTACTTTTTGTCTCACTTTCCATTTGCCACGGACTATTGTAGTGATAAAGAGAAACACCCGCTTTCCGATTGGAAGGCAGGTGTTTATTGATTGATGTTAAAAGGGGTTAGATTTATTCAAGCCACCCTTCTACCTCTTCCTTAGTTGGATTCTTTACGTCTTTAAGCTTCATTTTTTTTCGCATCCCACAAACGTCATTAAAAAGTTTGGAGGGCGAAGCAGCTTTAAGGTCGTTTATCGTCAAAATATTGAGCTTTTTGATGATCGGAATCAGCTCTTCCCGAATCCCTTGTTTCATAAACTCGGCATCGGTGGCGTATTGGACGACCTTTTCGGGGCGCATCTGCGGGAAAAATAATACCTCTTGGATACTCGGCTGATTGGTCATAATCATCGAAAGACGATCAATACCAATGCCTAGTCCTGCCGTTGGAGGCATTCCATATTCGAGTGCGCGAAGGAAGTCTTCGTCCAAAACCATTGCCTCATCGTCACCGCGTTTACCGAGTTCGAGTTGTTCCTCGAAGCGTTTTCGCTGGTCAATCGGGTCATTGAGCTCAGAGAAGGAATTACAGATTTCCTTTCCATTACAAATTGCCTCAAATCGTTCGACGAGTCCCTCTTTATCACGGTGTTTCTTTGCCAAAGGCGACATCTCAACAGGATAATCCGTGATAAAGGTCGGTTGGATGAGTTTTCCTTCGCATTTTTCGCCAAAAATTTCGTCAATTAATTTGCCTTTCCCCATCGTTTCATCCACTTCTACTTCAAGCTCTTGTGCGGTTTTTCGGATTTCTTCTTCGCTCATTTCCGAGAGGTCAATTCCCGTAAAGTGTTCGATGGCTTCGTACATTGTGAAGCGTTTCCACGGGCGTTTGAAGTCGATAATATGCTCGCCTACCTGAACTTTGGTGTCGTTATGAAGACGTAAGGCGATCTTTTCAACGAGTTCCTCGACTAAATTCATCATCCACTCATAGTCCTTATAAGCCACATAAAGCTCAATCTGGGTAAACTCAGGATTATGATAACGACTCATTCCCTCGTTTCGGAAGTCTTTCGAGAACTCATACACGCCGTCATATCCGCCCACAATCAGTCGCTTGAGATACAGCTCGTTGGCAATCCGCAGGTAAAGCGTCATGTCAAGGGTATTGTGGTGCGTTTTGAACGGACGCGCCGCCGCCCCCCCATAGAGGGGTTGCAAAATGGGGGTCTCGACCTCCAAATACCCTTTTTCGTTTAGGTACTCGCGCATTACGTTCATTAGTTCGCTGCGCTTACGGAACGTTTCTCGCACCCCTGGATTGACTACCAAATCTACATATCGCTGACGATAGCGTTGTTCTGGATCAGTGAAGGCATCATAAGTCTTTCCATCCTCATCAGTTTTAGGAAGGGGTAAGGGCTTGAGAGACTTGGAAAGTACCGCGAACTCTTTCACGTAAACCGAAATTTCGCCTACCTTGGTCTTGAAGACATGACCTTTTACGCCAATAATATCCCCCAAATCGACTAGCTTTTTGAAAACGGTGTTGTACATTATCTTGTCCTCGTCGGGACAAATATCATCACGGCGGAAATAGAGCTGAATGCGCCCCTGTGAGTCGAGTAACTCTGCAAAGGAAGCCGAACC
>CAZNAK010000107.1:0-7346 GCA_964570645.1 uncultured Cytophagales bacterium
GTCTCTAATACCCTTCGTACCACGCAAAATCCTTCTTAATGATTGCTTCTTTGTGGGCTTCAAGGTACTCTAAGTAGCGTTCGGCGACAGGTGAGAGACGTTTATTTCTTAACCAAATTAGGTTCCAATACGTCGTGATGGGTAAGCCTTTGATGGGAATAACTTCAACTTCGTTGTTTTGGAGTTCGTGATGTAAACCGATGAGTGGCATCACGGAGTAGCCCAAGCCCGCCTGTACGGCCTGCTTAACGGCTTCGTTAGAGGTGAGCTGAATGCTTTTGCGGACTTCAAGCTGGTGGGTACGGATAAAATTTTCCATCGCCTGACGAGTCGCCGAGCCACGCTCCCGAAAGATCAACGGCACTTTTTCGAGCGTTTTGGGCTGAATGTACCGCGTTTGTTTTTCGGGTTGCGCCTTACGGACAAGAAACAGTTTATTTGGCATTAGCTCCACCCGATTTACTTGCAAATGTTCGGGTAAGACCGAAACCAGAGAGAAGTCCACTTCATTTTTTTCCATATTTTCCACCACACGCCCCTTGTTCGTCACGTCCATCCGAAGCTCGACACCGTTGTTCTTATTCAAAAATTCACTAAGGAAATAGGGCATCACATAAGTCGCCGTAGAGACAAAAGAGATCGTTAGTCTGCCAACCAACAGCCCCTGATGCGCCTGACTCATGGTTTCCATTTGGGCAACTTCGGTAAGTATGTGGGCACTGATTTGGGCAATTTCTCGCCCAAAGTCGGTCAGATAAATGCGTCTGCCGATAAGCTCCGTGAGCGGAACGTCAAACTGCTCCTGAAACTTTTTGAGTTGGTTTGAGACCGCAGGCTGCGTCAAAAAAAGTGCCTCAGAGGCTTTTGTGATACTCTCGTAACGGGATACCTCGATGAATACTCGAAGTTGCTGAAGGGTGTAGTTCATTCCTAGTTGCTTATACTTCTCATCAAGAATATAAATAAAAATATCTAAAACCTTTTCTAACTTCTCATTCTTTTTGAGGCACAAAACAAACATACCGCTATGAATTTCCAACTATTACAAGACAATTTAACCAATCCTGCTCTTTTATTTTTCGTACTCGGTATTCTGGCTGTCCGGCTCAAAAGCGACCTCGCCATCCCGCCGGGTTCTTCCAAGTTTATCTCCTTATATCTGCTTTTTTCGATTGGCTTTAAGGGAGGGCAGGAACTTGCCCATAGTGTTTTTGATCAGGAGATTATCTTTTCAGTAGTTTTTGGGATTACTACGGCGATTGTCGTCCCGATTTATAGCTTTTTTTTTCTGGGGTGGAAATTTGATCGCGCTAACTCGGCCGCGATTGCAGCGGCTTATGGCTCGGTCAGTGCCGTGACTTTTGTAACGGGGGTTTCTTTTCTGGAAATGCAGGGAGAAGCCTTTGGTGGTCACATGGTAGCGGTGATGGCCTTGATGGAAGCCCCCGCGATTATCGTGGGTGTTTTGTTGCTCTCTGTTTTTGCTCACGAAGAAGCTAAAGAGCTTTCGATTTTGGGTTTAGTGCGGCACTCGTTCACGAACGGAAGCGTATTTTTGATCTTGGGAAGCCTCGTGATTGGCTATCTGGCAAGCGAGCAGCAAGCGCAGGGAATTGCGCCCTTCACGACGGATATTTTCAAGGGTTTTTTAGCGGTATTTCTCCTAGATATGGGGATTGTGAGCGGGCGCAAGTTGGCGGATTTCTGGAAAAGTGGCTGGTTTCCAATCGCTTTTGCGATTGTGGTTCCGCTTATTAACGGTACGATTATTGCGATTGCAAGCGGCTTAGTGCTCGAAAGTGTGGGAAACCGTCTCCTGATTACACTTTTGGCAGCTAGTGCCTCGTACATCGCCGTTCCTGCGGCTATGAAACTCGCCATTCCGAAGGCAAGTCCGAGTTTTTATATTCCGATGGCACTCGGTATCACCTTCCCGTTCAATATCACCCTCGGGATTCCGTATTATATGTTCTTGATTAATCTTTAAGCTCAGTTTTTTGGCTAATGCCGCAAAATTATAAGATTTTACCTCAAGTGTTTGAGGTTAAGCTAGCGTTTTTATAGTCAGACGAGCCTCGTTAGTCTATAAGTTTATTAAAGAGTTTGCTAAAATCGGTGTTTCAGGACTTAGATCGTATTATGAAAGGCTTCGTACTTATTTTGCGAAGTACGGCAAGCGGAAGAAGGAGTAGTCTGAAATTAAAAAGTTCAGTAACTCACGTTATGCATATTTTAATTTCAGGTTCGTTTTTCTTAGAAAGGATAAACTATTCTATGATTAGCCTCGGAGAAGCGCACCGTTGGTAGATCATCTGTACCATAGGCTTCCAGCCTGTATTGCGGTTAAATCAAGCTAGAAGCCTGAGGTACAAACCAGTCCAAAATCCTTAAGTTGACAGCATTGATAGGGACGCTCCGCTGGAGCTTGGGGGCTTACCGTATTATTTTCTACCAACGGGACGCAATGCTGTTGCTTTTTGCGTAACATGAGTCAGTAATTTGAAATTCATCGAATAACTTAACTATGAGCAAGCTCAAAAACCACCAAACCCCCAACCCTGACCGCTGGCAGGGACGCGCCTCTGCGCCCGAAAAAGGCATTCAATATTGGTATCAGGCGATTCAATTTGCTGATCTTGAGGAGATTCCCGAAGAAGCCACAGGAACCATAGGTTTGCTCGGTTACGCCTGTGATGAGGGGGTACGCCGAAATTTGGGGCGGGTAGGAACAAAAGAAGCCCCCGATGCGACGCGTAAAAAACTAGCGAAACTAGCATTTCATCATCAGGAAATACGAATTACAGACTTCGGGAACATCGTCTGTGAGGATCAAAACTTAGAGGCAACCCAGGAAAGTCTCGCCGAAGCAGTAGCGGCTTTGCGTGAAAAATCTATCTTTCCGATTATTCTTGGGGGCGGGCACGATCTGGCTTACGGTCATGTGAAGGGCCTAATGCAGGGAATTTCTCGCCGCGATAAACTGGGTATCATCAACTTTGATGCACACTTTGATTTGCGACCCCTCGAAACGCAGGCGAACTCAGGAACGCCTTTTCATCAGATTTTGGAGGAGTTCGGGAACCGCGTATCGTACTGTGCACTGGGGATTCAGCGTCCTTCCAACACGCCTGAGTTGTTCAAAATTGCGCGCAAATATCAGGTTTGGGTTTCGATGCAAGAGGATTTAGGCTTTCAAAATCCCGACCGTACCCGCGTCATGCTTAAGCGTTTTGCCCAGGGCGTGGACAAATTTTACCTCAGCATTGATTTAGACGGTTTTGCTTCTGCTTACGCGCCCGGTGTGAGTGCGCCCTCGCCGATGGGCTTTTCTCCTGACTTTGTGCGCGAAATCGTTGCCTTTTTATTCAAACTCGATAAGGTCATCGCGGTGGATTTTGCCGAGTTGAACCCTAAATACGATCAAGACGAAATTACGGCTAATCTAACTGCCCGTCTGATTGATTTCGTGGTCGGGCAGCAGGCGGAGTTGATGTGAGATATTTGTGCAAGACTGAGTGGAGTAGTTACGACTCAGCGTTCTGGCTATGTGTAGGTGGAATTACAGCCGATAAAGTATCTATGCGGAAAAATTAATAGTATTTGAAAGGCAAAGCTTTATTCTGGGATATTCTGAAAAAGGTAGGGTTCCCCGCTCTTTTGGAGAGGGGTTAAGTATTTGTGCAAATGTAAGCGTGTATTCTCGTAGAGACTTCCCATTGGGGTGTCTCTCTGTGTAGTAAAAAGCTACGCGAGGCTTTACGACTGCCAAACTGATTACGGATTTTATTTTGAGTAAGTAATTAAGATTTGATAATCAGGGGGGGGATGGAATCATTCGCGTCACTGCCAGAAAATAAGAGCGAAAACGTAAACTTTCCCTTGTGATTGAATTTCACGCTAGACCAGCGAAAAAACACTTCTAAAGCTAGGAAAATTACCCCTTGAAGTCCTACCTTTCTGCATGCGTTCACTAACCTCTTCTTCGCGCCTTTTTTACGGCTTTTTGGTAGTTTGGTTGCTTTTAGGGTGGTTGCAATCCTATTTCATGGATTTATCGGGTGAGGAAGCCTATTATTTCCTCTTTTCACAGCATTTGGATTGGGGCTATTTGGATCATCCGCCGTTGGTAGCATTTTTTACATGGATGGGCTATGAGGTTTTTCCCAATAACCTCGGGGCACGGCTGATGATGACCGTCCTAAGTGCAGGTACGATCTGGATTAGTTATCAGACCGTTGAGCGGAAGGATACGCGGCTTTTTGTCTTGCTTACGGCTTCACTTCTAGCCGTTCATGCAGGAAGCTTTCTGATAAAAACCGATGTGCCCCTTATCTTTTTTGAGGCTTTGTTCCTTTACGCATACAAGCACTACTTGGATAAAAATGACACGAAATCGGTATTGCTGCTCATCATTTCCATTGGAGGAATGGCACTGAGTAAATATCACGGTTTTTTGGTGGTCTTGCTGGTCGTGATCTCTAATCCAAAAATCTTTTTGCGTCCTTCAAGCTGGCTCGTAACGCTAGGGGTAGCGGTTCTACTCGCCCCGCACCTGTATTGGCAATATGAATATGATTGGGTGAGCTTTAAGTTTCACCTTTACGGGCGCGTGGATATCGGTTACCGACTCAAACACGTCCTCAAGTACGTCTGGACACAGCCGCTTGTGCTTGGCCCCGTGACGGCGTTTTTGCTCTTACCGTTTGCTTTTCTTCGTAAGACCGAGAATGCGTTTCATCGTGCTTTGAAATTTACGCTGGCGGGCGTATTAGTTTTCTTTTTTATGAACTCGTTTCGCGTTTATATTCATAAACACTGGACAAGCATTGCCATTATGCCGATGCTGCTTCTTTCTTACGAGTACTTACTCGATAAAGCACGTTGGGCACGGATTACGAAGGCTTTAGCCGTGATTTCGATAGTCGTATTGTTGGTTTTACGCTTGTATTTGACCGTTGATATTTTGCCTGAGTCGATCAGTAAAGAGCTTGAAAACTTACACGATTGGGAAACTTGGGCAGAGGAGTTAGAAGAACTTGCCGACGAGAGAAACATCGTTTTTGTGACCTCTTACGAAAACGCTTCTCGTTACACCTACCTCACGGGTAAGTACACCCACTGTCTGAGTCCGTATAACTTTAATCCGACGCACTTTGACCTCTGGCCCGCCGAGGACACGCTGCAAGGAAAGACTGTTTTTCTGGTTAACGGCAAACTAGCCGACTCCACTTACACGACTCACGTAACCGAAATTGGTGAGAAGATTCGTTACCGTGTGGTGAATAATTATCGCTCTTATTCCAAGGTTTGGGTAGAAGTTCAAGACGAGGAAGCCCTCAAAAAGCCGTTTAAAACGGGCGAAAAACGTATGCTGAAACTCAAGCTGATCAACCGCCATTCTTATCCTGTGCGTCAGGACACAAACCCAGCCCTTGCGCCCTCGTTAGTCTGTCACTTTATGCAGCGTACCCACTCTAGGCATTTCCATACCGTACTTCCGGAGGTGACCCTTTCGGTGGGTGAGGAAAAAGAACTTGAAGTAACGATTCTGGCACCAGAAGTAGCCGGAACCTATCAGTTTCGTCTTGGGGTAAAGGCGGGCTGGCTTCCAGCAACGATCAACAGCAAGCGATTTACCATTGAAGTAAAGGAGTGATGCAAAAAATCATAGGCTATCTTCGTGAGCACATCCGTCAGGACTTTCACCTTGGTTTATACGTTTACGCAGCGGTTTTTCTTGCAATCACGATCACGATAAACTACTGGGTTGACTTTGAGGATGCTGTTCTTGATGGTTATTACGGTAAAGCTCTGGGCTACGTGTATTATCCCCTTTTCTACGCTTTTGCCTATTACGCTATTGCAATACCGCAACAGTTTTTTCAAAAGACGACTAAGACTTTGTCGAATCCACATTTTTGGATTAAAAGCGGTCTATTTTTACTGTTACTTGGTGTGGGAGAAACCTTTAACGGACATCATTGGATTGCTGACCATTTTGATCAGTTTTGGGAAGCGCATTATGTCCGCAGGCTTTTAAGCAAACTTAAACGGTTTGTGATTTGGCTGCCAGTCTTTTGGTTTTTGATTCGATATTATCGTGAGGCAGAATTAGGAATTTATGGCTTACGCTGGCAGAGCTTTGAGGCACGCCCTTACCTGTGGATGCTTCTGGGAATGCTACCTTTGATTGTAGGTGCGTCTTTTTTGCCCAACTTCCTGAACGCATACCCAATTTATAAGTTCTGGAAGGAGAAACCTGTTTTTGGGCTAAGTTTAGAGCAGATGTTCTGGATACATGAGCTTTTTTATGGTACGAGTTTTCTTACCGTTGAGCTGATGTTTCGGGGGGCACTCGTGATTGGCATGATGCGAATTTTGGGACATCAGGCAATACTTCCAATGGCGGTAACCTACGCTTTTTTACATTTTGGTAAGCCCGCAGGCGAGACAATAAGCTCTATTTTTGGCGGGTACATTCTGGGCGTAATTTCGCTCCGTACCCAAAATCTTTGGGGCGGTTGTATGGTACATATCGCTATTGCTTGGCTCATGGATATTGCGGCGTTTTTGCAACTTCGCGGATAAAGAAAGCGGCTAATGGGAGTCGTTTTTATGGAATCCAAAAGTCAAACACCACATCATTCATACATTTAAAATGACCCTTGGGACACTTTTGATGTCCGATTTTTGAGCAGGGGCGACAATTTAACTTGTTATTTTCAAAGATGACAAACTTTGTCCGATACGGATACATCCCGAAGGCAGGAACGGTGTTACCCCAAATCGAATAAATTTGCTTCCGAAACGCTGCGGCAACGTGCATCATGCCTGTATCATGCGTAAAGA
Source organism: uncultured Cytophagales bacterium (assembly GCA_964570645.1). Lineage (GTDB taxonomy): Bacteria > Bacteroidota > Bacteroidia > Cytophagales > Bernardetiaceae > DAISIL01. The sequence goes on from CAZNAK010000107.1 coordinate 6,850, forward strand.
CTGCCCGTGACTGCCGGATCACCGAAGCGGACTGAGGAATGGATAGTTTTCCACACAAGTTGAGCACCTGTGTACGCTTACCGAGGTCCTCTAGTCCTTGCGCATAAGTTGAATCCGCTTTATGACCGAAAAAGTCTTCAATTTTTTGCCCTAGCTCCATATCTTCCTTACCGCCAATAAGTACCGTAGGTTTCCCGATGCGGTCACAGAGTTCAATCATACGTAAATAAGGAAGTTTTTTAGTATGATGTTGTCCTCCGATCGCATAAACAATAAAGCCACTCCGAAAGCTCTCCGGTAACCAGGACCGTTCAAATTCATCTTTTTCATTGATAAAAAAATCTAGCCCTAAGTTATCAGCCTTTACGCCTAACGATGATGCCGCTTCAAAGTAGCGATCTACGATATGGACATTAGGGAGGCGATCAATTTTGAAGTTAACCAGTAGCCACTTTTGCCAATTCAGCTTTGGAAAGGCTTTTCCTTTCACGCCCAGA